>NZ_JBRRDW010000017.1:0-84022 GCF_056759895.1 Stenotrophomonas sp. STEN038 | reverse complement strand
CCTGTCGGGGCGGGGCGGGGGATGGTGTGTGCGTCGGTGGGGCGCGGCTCCCCCCGCGACACGTGCAGCTCGCTGGCGGTTTTTTGGCGGGCGCGCCCCCCCCCGCGAAGCTGACAGCCACCTGGCCGCCGGGCACAACCGCAATCAAGGTAGGCATCCGGCTCAACACCAAGGCAGATTCGGCCAGGTAGGCAGCAGTTCGGTGCTGACACTCTACGAGCCTCGCGGCTCACGCCGCTCCTACAAAAAGAGCAGCTTCCATAACGTTGCCGCTCAGTCCTGCGAGCGGTTGGTCTTTTGCTTGGGCTCTACGCTGAAATCGGCGATACGCCATAGATAAAGGCTGGCCCAGGTGCGGTACGGACCCCAGCGCTCGCCGCGCTCGGCCAGCGCCTTGGGCGTCAGCATGGTCTCGCTGCCATCCACGCGCTGGGCTCCCTTGCGGATACCCAGGTCATCGACCGGCAAGATGTCCGGCCGACCGAGGCGGAACATCAACATCATCTCCACGGTCCACCGGCCGATCCCCCGCACCGCCACCAAGGCGTCGACGATGGCCTGATGCTCCATCACCGACATCTGCCGCAGGCTCGGCAGTTCACCGGCGCGCTCGCGCCGGGCGAGGTCGCGCAGCGCCAAGGCCTTGTTGCCGGATACACCACAAGCACGCAGCCCGGGGTCATCAATCAGATCAAGACTTGCGGCATGCAGACGCTTGCTGCCGATTGCTGTTTCCACCCGCCCGACTATCGTCGAGGCGGCCTTGCCACTGAGCTGCTGGAACAGGATCGCCCGCGCCAACGCATCTACCGGGTCGAACGAACGCGCCCAGCCTTGTGGCGCCGGCAACGGTCCAAGCCGGCGCATCCAGCTGGCCAGACGCTTGTCCACCCGCTGCAGGTGCGCCTGTGCTTCATCGATATCGAAGCCGCGCCGGTAGCGGGGCATGACTCAGCGGCGCAAGGCACTGAGTGCGAGCAGCACCCAACCGCCCATCAAGGTGATGCCACCGGCCGGTGCCAGCGTCGTCGGCCACTGCATCAGCACATTGCCGACCAGGCTGCCGGAGAACAACAAGGTACCGACCAACAATACATACAGCGCGCCTCGACCCAACTGGTTCACCGAGGATGCTCCCAATCCCACCAGCACCACGCCGTGGCCAAACGCGTACAAGGCAGCGGTGTTCAGATGCGACTGCGACTGCGCCAGTGCCTCGCTCACCCCATGTGAGGCATAGGCCGACAAGCCGATCGATGCCGCCGCCAGCAGGCCGCCGCAGAAGGCCAGAAACGAAGGCTTACGCGTACGCCGTTCCACTCCCAACATCTCGTTCTCCCATCAATCCTGTAAACGCTGTCCATAAAAAAACGCGCCGCTGGAAGCGGCGCGTTTTCTCGATCAGATCATCGACAACAACCGATGATTACTTGACCGCCCAGTACAGGTCGTAGGAACCATCGACGGTGAAGGCCTTGGCCACACCACCCTTCCACGACTCATACGGACGATCGACAACTTCGTTACCGGTGGTGGTAGCCCATGCACGCAGGCCGTTACGGGCCAGGTCCAGGCCAGCCATGTGGCCGGTGTAGGAAGCGAATGCCGAACGGTGGGCCGGAGCATGCACGTAGGTCACCGGGTTGCCCGCGGGGATCTTTACGCTCAGCTCGGCGGCATCGCCAGCAGCAACCGGTGCGGCAGCAACGGCCGGAGCAGCAGCTTCGCCATCCTTCTTGTCGGCAGCCGGAGCAGCAGCGCTGCCCTTGCGAACCGGCAGAGCCACGTCGAAGGCGTACTTTTCAGCACCGAAATCGGTGGTGACGATGCGGACCGGACCAGCAGCAACCAGGCCATTGGCATCCATCGTGCGCTTGATCCATTCCATGTTGTCGTCAATCGACTTCTGGATGGCATCGTTGTTGCGATCGATGTTACCGGCGTTGACCACCAGCAGGTTTTCAGCGGGCACCTGGATGACCTTCAGGTCGGCCAGCGGTGCTTCCGGAGCGGCGTAGTCAACGTTCGGCACCGAGGCCAGCATGTTGGCCATGCGCGACAGACCCAGCTTCAGGTCGTCACCGATGTGACGGCTGACGTACAGGCCGGCGTAACGACCAAACAGGTCGAAACCGTACTTGACGCTGTAGTCCTGGGTGATCTTGACGTTGCGATCGTTCTTGCCGGTCGGCTCAAGCGTGAACGAGGTCACCTTGTCGGTACCGCGGGTCGGATCTTCGATGGCAATCACGACGCGCTTGTTCTTTTCGCTATCGGTGATTTCCCAGCTGCCCTGGCCCATGTCCTTGGAGGAATAGTCCATGCGGGCGCCCTTGCCGGCGTCCGGGCCGCTGAACTTCAGCTCCACGGCCTTGTCGCGCAGCACAAGCGGATTCCAATCCTTGAAGCGGCGCAGGCTGTTGACCGTGTCATACACGATCGTCATCTTGCGATTGGTTTCGATGCTTTCGGTAATGTGGCGCTCGCCCGGCAGACACACGCCAATGAGGACAAACAGGCCAGCCACGATCCCCAAAGCGATCAGGAACTCGATAATACGGGTCATTCAGGAGTCTCCGGGGCCGATCCCACGGCCGGGTTGATTTGAAGGGAAGCCCCCATCCTAGCAGGCTTTCCGCAGGTTGTTCAGCACATTTGGCGCACCGGTTTCCATTACCAGAATGCGCTATCTCAATCGATAGGCCGCAGGGTAGCGTATCAACCACCAACCCTACGCGCCTTCAGCCGATAGCTTGGACTGTACTTCGTCCGTAGCGACGCTATTTTCCACTGTGAATGGTGTCCAGCACCAGTACCGGAACCATCTTTCCGCAAATCGCCCGCCACACCCTCCTCGACGCTGGATGCCGCATTCATCCAGACCAGTCGGCCGCATCCAGTTCAGACCAACTGCAGCTCAAAGGCCTTGAGCACGGCGCGGGTGCGGTCACGCACCCCCAACTTGGAAAGAATGTTGGAGACGTGATTCTTGATGGTGCCCTCGGCCACGCCCAGGGAGTTGGCGATCTCCTTATTGGAGAAGCCACTGGCCATCAGCCGCAGGATCTCGGTCTCACGATCGGTCAGTGGATCCGGCCGGTCCAGGCTGACGAACTCATTGCGCATGTGTTCCAGCCCCGACAGCAGCCGCTGGGTCACCGCCGGCTGCACCAGCGAGCCGCCGTTTGCCACGGTACGGATCGCCCCCACCAGCTGCTCCAGAGTCACATCCTTGAGCAGATAGCCCTTGGCGCCGGCCTTGAGCCCGGCCAGCACCAGCTGGTCATCGTCGAAGGTGGTCAGGATGATCGAAGGCGGCAGCGTGCCGGCACGACTCAGCGTCTGCAGCGCCTCCAGCCCCGACATCACCGGCATGCGCATATCCATCAGCACCACATCCGGCTGCACCTGCGGAATCATCTCCACTGCCTGGCGGCCGTCGATGGCTTCGGCCACCACCTCGATGCTGTCATCCAGCGCCAGCAACGAGCGGATGCCCTGCCGGACCAGGGTTTGGTCGTCGACCAGACAGACACGGATCATCAATTCACTCCTTGCGGCCCCGAGGCCAACATCATATTGGTAACCAGTGGCAGGCTGGCGCGAAGACGGAAACCCTCACCGCTTCGTGCCGATACGTCCAGCACACCCCCATACTGCGCCAGCCGTTCACGCATGCCGCGCAAGCCATTGCCTGGCATTATTTCCTCGAAATCGCCACCGATGCCGTCATCATGCGCGCTGATGACTACCTGGGCGGCATCCCGCTCCACACTGATCCATAGATTGCGGGCGCCGGCATGGCGCACCGCATTGGTGATGATCTCCTGCGTACAGCGCAGCAGCACATGGGCGCGCTCGGGATCTTCAACGCTGAATGGGTCTTCGATCTGCAGATGGATATCCAGCGACGGCACCCGCTCGGTCAGCGGCCGCAGGGCGGCCGCCAGGTCGATCGCTCCGCTCTCGCGCAGCTGGCTGACCGCCTCGCGCACGTCGGTCAGCAACAGCTTGGCCAGGGTGTGCGCCTGGCGTACGTGCTCCTGCGCCTGACCTTCAGTGATATGCCCAGCCACTTCCAGGTTCAGGCTGAGCGCGGTCAGGTGGTGGCCGAGCAGGTCATGCAGCTCACGTGAAATGCGCGTGCGTTCGTTGACCCGGGCGCTTTCGGCCAGCAGCAGCCGTGTCGCCCGCAGCTCGGCATTCAAGCGCCGCTGTTCTTCCCGCGCCTGGGTCTGCTGCCGCGCCACCAGGCTGGTGACAAAGATGAACATCGAGAAACCGCCATATAGCAGCGACTGCAGCAGCGCCTCGAACAGCGGCAAGCCCAGGATCAGGTTATAGACCGGCAGCACCGCCAACTGGCTCAGCACCAACCAGATGACGCCCACCCAGCGGCTCAGCAGCCACGGGATCACGCCGGCCGCGACCATCATCAGGATGCTGCCCAGGCCAGTGGCGGACAGATAACTGACCACCAGCGCTGAAACCGTGAGCAGCAGTAGCGCCAACCGGTCGTACCAGCTGGTGTGGCCGGCTGCATTGAGCCCGCGGGTCAGCCAGAAGTAGCAGCCACCAAAGGTCAGGTAGGCCAGGAACAGCCAGATCGCCTCCCCGGCGGCAGGCTGCAGCACGCCCTCCTCGGGCGCGTACTGGGTATAGATCAAGGGCAGACTGACCAGGGCCCAGGTAAACAGGCCGGCCAGGCGGAGAACTCGGGTATGGCTGAGGTATCCCAACATGCGTGCATGGTAAGGACCCGACCGCCCCGGCGCCCTCCCTCGGAAGTCATGCATGGCGACCTTCGGTGATGGCTCGCCCGGCTCGTGTCACCCATGCGATAATCGCGCCACAGCCCTTTGGGCCGACCGCGATACCCCACGGAGTCACAATGTCGATTGTTATCCGCGACGTGCGCGAGCACGAGCTCGATTCCGTCCTGGCACTGAACAACAACGCTGGTCTTGCGATTCTTCCGCTGGATGCAGCCAAAGTCCGCCGTTTCTACGAAACCGCCGAATACTTCCGGGTTGCCGAACGCGACGGCAACATGGCCGGCTTCCTGGTCGGCTACGGCAGCAACAGTGCCCATGACAGCTGCAACTTCGCCTGGTTCCAGCAACGCTACCCCAGCTTCTTCTATATCGACCGCATCGTGGTGGCCAGCCGCCGCCGTGGCGGTGGTGTCGGCCGCGCGTTCTACGCCGATGCCCAGAGCTACGCTGAGCTGCGCTACCCGCAGATGGCCTGCGAGGTCTTCCTTGACCACGGCGCCGATGCCGCCCTGTTGTTCCATGGCAGCTTCGGTTTCCGCGAAGTCGGCCAGAACACCATGCCCTCGGTCGATGTGCGGGCCAGCATGCTGCTCAAGGATCTGTGCAGCTACGAGTGGGTAAAAGAGACCTATGGCGACAACCTGCCCGACGTTCCCTGGGTAGGCAACACACGCCGGCTGCTGCAACAGCGGCCGACCGGAACCTGAGATGGCAGTGAATTTGGATTACGAGCAAGCTGGTGAACTGAAAATCGGGCAGGTCGGCATTGCCAACCTGCGCATCCGCACCCTCGACGTGGAGCGCCTGGCCCAGGAAATGCGCGAACGCGTGGCGCGTGCGCCCAAGCTGTTCGGCCGCGCGGCGGTGATCCTGGATTTTGGTGGTTTGAGTCAACTACCGGACCTGCCCACCGCACAAAGCCTGGTCAACGGCTTGCGCGACGCCGGCGTCCTGCCGGTGGCCCTGGCCTACGGCACCAGCGAAACAGAAACCCTGTCGCAGCAGCTTGGCCTGCCGGTACTGGCCAAGTTCCGTGCCCAGTACGAACCCCTGGAAACCGAACCTGCGGCCGCGCCCACGCCTGCCCCCAAGCAGAGCAAACGCGCTGCAGCCGCAGCACCGGCGCCCGTCGCACCGGCCGCCGCTGGTGCCGCTGCACCGCAGCCGGGCAAGATGCAACTGGGCACGGTGCGCTCGGGCCAACAGCTTTATGCCGAGAACTGCGACCTGACCGTACTCTCAACGGTAGGCGCCGGCGCCGAGGTCATCGCCGACGGCAGCATCCATATCTACGGTACGCTGCGTGGCCGCGCATTGGCCGGTGCCCAGGGCAACACCAGCGCACGCATTTTCTGTCGCGATTTCCACGCTGAACTGGTCGCGATTGCAGGACGGTATAAGGTACTGGACGATATTCCGGACAACCTGCGCGGCAAGGCCGTGCAGGTGTGGCTGGAACAGGACCAGATCATGATTGCTGCGCTGGATTGACGCAGCTCACAACGACATTCAGGAGAGATCCTTTGGCTGAAATCATCGTAGTCACCTCCGGCAAGGGCGGCGTCGGCAAGACCACCTCCAGCGCCAGCATCGCCTGCGGCATCGCGCGGCGCGGCAAGAAAGTTGCCGTCATCGACTTCGACGTCGGCCTGCGCAACCTTGACCTGATCATGGGCTGCGAGCGCCGCGTGGTGTACGACTTCGTCAACGTCGTCCACGGTGAGGCCACGCTGAAGCAAGCCCTGATCAAGGACAAGCGCTTTGACAACCTGTTCGTGCTGGCTGCCTCGCAGACCCGCGACAAGGACGCCCTGAACAAGGAAGGCGTGGAAAAGGTCCTCAAGGATCTGGCTGCCGACGGCTTCGACTACATCATCTGTGACTCCCCGGCCGGCATCGAGAAGGGCGCGTTCCTGGCGATGTACTTCGCTGACCGCGCCGTTGTCGTGGTCAACCCGGAAGTGTCTTCGGTGCGCGACTCGGACCGCATCATCGGCCTGCTCGACTCCAAGACCGCCAATGCCGAAGCCGGCAAGGCCGTACCGGCCTACCTGTTGCTGACCCGCTACAGCCCCTCGCGCGTTGAGAGCGGTGAGATGCTGAGCATCACCGACGTGGAAGAAGTGCTGGGGCTCAAGGCCATCGGCGTCATCCCCGAATCCGGCGACGTGCTCAACGCCTCCAACAAGGGCGAGCCGGTCATCCTGGATACCGAGTCGCCGGCCGGCCAGGCCTACGAGGACGCCGTCGGCCGCATCCTGGGTGAAGAGCGCCCGATGCGCTTCACCACCGTGGAGAAGAAGGGCTTCTTCAGCAAGTTGTTTGGAGGATAAGCATGGGACTGCTCGACTTCCTGAGACAGAAGAAGACCACCGCCGAAACGGCGAAGAACCGCCTGCAGATCATCATCGCGCAGGAACGCAGCACCCGCGGCGGCCCGGACTACCTGCCGCTGCTGCAGCGTGAGCTGCTGGAAGTGATCAAGAAGTACGTCAACATCGACGCCGACGCGGTCAAGGTGGACCTGGTCAAGGACGGCGCCAACGACGTGCTCGACATTTCCGTGGCCCTGCCCGACGACAAGTGATATCAGCCCGGCGGCCACGGCCGCCGGGACTCAATCAGCCGTGAACGAAAATCCTGCCAATCAACCAACCCAGCCCGTGCTGTGCGTTGGCGATATCCAGTGGGCCGACGCTGTGGGCCTGCTCGCGCGCCACGGCCTGCGCCTTAATCACGTAGCCGCTGGTGAGAAGATTCCCGGCAGTTATTGGGGCGAGCCCGAGGCCGGCATCATTGCCTGCGACGTCTATGTACGTGACGACACGCCGGTGCACTCGATGCTGCACGAATCCTGCCACCTGATCGTGCTGCCGCCCGAGCGTCGCGCGCAGGTGCATACCGACGCCACCGACTCGGTGCCCGAGGAAGACGCCACCTGCTACCTGCAGATCGTGCTGGCCGGGCAATTGCCGGGCGTAGGCAGCGCGCGCCTGATGGCCGACATGGACAGTTGGGGCTATACCTACAGGCTGGGCTCGACCCAGGCCTGGTTTGAGCAGGATGCCGAGGATGCCCGCAGCTGGCTGATCGAGCGCGAGCTGCTGCCGACCGAATAGTCTTGTAGGAGCGGCGCAAGCCGCGAAGCCGACAGACCATCAGATCCGAATATTGCAAGCCAGCAAGCATTACCGGCTTCGCGGCGTACGCCGCTCCTACAACAGCTCTGCACTGCTACCGCGGCCAGGAACTACTCATATCCAAGGTGACCCGCGTACCCCGATCCGGCTGCGAATGAATTTCCAGCTGCCAGCCTAGGTGATCACACAGCCGCGCAATCAGATCCAGGCCAATACCCGCACCTGGGTTGCGCTCGCCCCTGGTCATGCGCGCATATACCTGCGCAACCTCTTCCGGACTCATGCCATGCCCCGGATCCTCAATGGTCAGCACGGCGTTGGAGGAGATTCCCAACCTCACCACGCCACGATCGCTGTTCTCGATGGCATTGCGCAGCAGATTGCCAACCGCCGCCTGCACCACCGCCAGCGGTGCAAGCAGCTGGCAAGGAGCGGCTTCCACCAGCACAAGCTCCAGTTCCTTGCCCTTGGCCAGATAACGGTGGTCTTCGGCGATTTCCGGTAGCAGCTCATCCAGCGCCACCAGCTCGCTCATCGCCGACAACTTGGCCGGATCACGCGCAAGCACCAGCAGCAGCTGGATCAACTGCTCCATGCCGGTCGACGTATTGCGCACGCGCAGCAGCTGCTGACGCACTCTATCCGGCAGAGCTGGCTGCTCCAACGCCAGCTCTGTGGCACCGGTAATCACCGCAATCGGCGTACGCAGCTCGTGGCTGGCAGTGCTGATGAACGCGCGTTCGCGTTCAACGAAGTGTTCATTGCGCTGCAGGTAATCATTCAAGGCGCCGGCAATCACTTCCAGCTCCGTGCTGCCACGCTTGTCCACCAGCACCCGCTGCCCGCGGCGCTCGGGGCTCAACTTGGTGATGTCCTCCGCGAGCACCGACAAGGGCCGCACCAGACGGGTCATGCCAACCCAGGCCATCAGCAAGGTCACCAGCAACAAGGCCACACCCGCCAACAACGCCCAGCGGGTGATGAAGTGCTCCAGCTCACCGAAGTCGGAAATATCCAGTGCCAATACCACCCGACCGAAATCGGAGGTGTCGCGGACCATGACCGCGGTGTCCTTGCCATCCAGCAACGCACCGTCATGCAAGCCGGGATGCAGCCGCCTCAGACTCTCGGGAATGCCACCAGGCTCCTGCTCCGCGTAGAACCACAGCGTGTCCGAGTCCTGCCAGTGGTACGCGGGGTCGGTGCGCATCTGGCCGATGATGCTGTCCAGCTCGGTGTTCAACAACGACCGCCACACCGCGTGCTCGGCATGTTCGTGCACATAGTTGGCGGCACTGAATACCGCCAGTGTCACCAACGCCACATAGATCGCCAACCAGCCCAGCAGTTTGCGGCGTAGCGTGCGGCGTGTCATTGCGCACCACCGACTGCGGGTGCGGAAAGGCGGTAGCCGACACGCGGCAAGGTCTGCAGCAGCTTGTGCTCGAACGGACCATCCACCGCGCGCCGCAGTTCGTAGATATGCGAGCGCAGCATGTCGCCGTCGGGCGGATCATCGCCCCAGAGCGCATATTCCAGCTGATCACGGGTAACTGCGGCCGGGCTGGCGCGCATCAGCACCTCGAGCAATTTGCGGCAGGCCGGATACAGGTGCAGCACCTGCCCAGCGCGTTGGGCTTCGAACGTCGACATGTCCAGTTGCAGGTCATGCACTTCCAGTACCTTGCGCGGGTTGCGTCCATGGGTACGCGCCAGCACCGCCTCCAGCCGTACCTCAAGCTCGGGCAACGCGAACGGCTTGGTCAGGTAATCGTCGGCACCGGCACGGAAGCCGGTGATCTTGTCCGGCAGCTCGTCGCGGGCGGTGAGCATGATCACCGGCACCTCCGAACGGAACTCCTCGCGCAGCTTGCGCAACACCTCCGGCCCTTCCATACGTGGCAGCATCCAGTCCAGCAGGATGGCGTCATAGCTCTGGGTGCCGGCCAGATGCAGGCCGGTGATGCCGTCGGGGGCGACGTCCAGGGTGTGCCCGCGCGCTTCGAAATAATCGAACAGGTTGGCGATCAGATTGCGATTGTCTTCGATGACCAGCAGCCGCATGCACGCAGAACCTTGCTGTCCCGGGTCGGGACGCCTCCGGCGTATCCTAGCGCCGCCTTTGTTGGAATGCCGTCGGAATGCCATCCAAGCCAGCCATACTGGCTTCGACGTGTTTCCAACATGGGCCACGTCATCATCCTGCCAGCCTTCGACACCGAGCCCTTCGTGCGCCCGAACCTACCCCGCTCCTCCCGCAGCACACTGTGGTTTGCCATCCTGATCGCGCTGGTCATCGCCAGCCTGCTGGCCGGGCTGGGCATGCGCTCGCCGCAGCCACCGGACGAGCCCCGCTTCGTGCTGGCAGCGCGGCACATGGTGGAGACCGGGCAATGGCTGCTGCCGCACCGCGGCAGCGAGCTGTATGCGGAGAAACCCGCAACCTTCATGTGGATCCAGGCAGCTACCTACAAGCTCATCGGTGACTGGAACCTGTCCTTCCTGGTGCCCTCGCTGCTCGCCGCCCTGCTTACCTTGTGGCTGACCTGGGACATGAGCCGGCGGCTATGGAACCGGCAGGTCGCCCGCTATGCCGTCGTCGGACTGTTCGTCTGCATCCAGTTCGGGCTGATGGCCAAGCGCGCGCAGATCGACATGGTGCTGGTCGGCATGACCACGCTGGCGCTATGGGGACTGGTACGGCATCTGCTGCTGGGCCCGAACTGGTGGACGCTGGCCCTGGCCGCGTTCGCCGCCGGCGCTGGTACCGTGACCAAGGGCGTTGGCTTCCTGCCCTTGCTGATGCTGCTGCCGTGGATGGCCTGGCGCTGGCGCCACCCGCAGGCCGCAGGGCCCGGCCGCAGCTGGGGCTGGTGGCTGCTATTGCCCGCCTTCCTCGCGGGCACCGCGATCTGGCTTGGCCCCTTGGCCATCGCCCTGCTGCAGAACCCCGAGCCGCACCTGCAGTCCTATGCCAAGGAACTGCTGTTCAAGCAGACCGGCACCCGCTATGCCAACGCCTGGCATCACCACCAGCCGTTCTGGTACTACCTGCAGGTAATGGCAACGCTTTGGCTGCCAGGCAGCCTGCTGGCACCGTGGCTGCTACCGGCGTGGTGGCGCCGCTGCCGCCGCGCCGATCCGCGCTACCTCCTGCTGCTGGGCTGGGCCCTGCTGGTACTGGTGTTCTTCAGCGCCAGCCCGGGCAAGCGCGAGGTCTACATCCTGCCGATGCTGCCTGCCCTGGCCGTAGCGGCGGCTCCACTGCTGCCCGGTCTGCTGCGCCGCACGGGCGTGCGCTGGCTGCTGCTGTTGTATGTGTTGCTATTGGCCGTAGCCACACTGGTGGTCGGCTACGGCGCCGTGCATGGCGATGGCTGGGCGCAGCGCAATGCGATCAAGCGCGCTATCGACCCATGGGTGCTGCCGCAGGTGGGCTGGTGGTTGATCGGCTTTGGCGCCGCCTCGCTACTGTTGGTGTTGGTATTGCGCCTGCGCCGCGCCGGGCTGGCGGTGGTGCTGACCACGGTAATGCTGTGGTCGATGTATGGGCTGGGTGCAATGCCAGCGCTGGATCCCTACAGCTCCGCCTCGCTGGTGATGGACAAGGTGCGTACGCGCATCGGCCCGGACGCGGAGCTGGGCATGGTTGCCTGGCGTGAACAGAACCTGCTGCAGACCCATCCGCAGGCCACCGATTTCGGCTTCAAACGCCCCGTTGCCGAACAATGGGAGGACGCGGCACGCTGGGTCACTGCCGACCCGCAGCGGCGTTGGCTGTTCGTGCTGGACAAGGCAATGACACCCTGCGCCGATAGTAGCCAGGTCATCGACATCGGCAGTGCCAACCGCAACAACTGGCAGTTGCTGCCCGGCACCGCACTGCAGGCCGATTGTGTCGCCAGAACCCACGGCGTCGTGGCCGGCAGTGAAGGTGCACTGGAAAGCGACGGCGATTGAAGCCTGAGATTTGCAACGCGTTTATTGACGCTGGCTTGTTGAAACAAACCTGAGAGGGGCTGCGCCGGCCCCGGCACAGCCTCTCTTGCGTTCATGCCGCCGTGCTCATTCCGGCAGCAAAACTGAAGCACCGACAAATTCACGACATCGCTCCTACCTGTCTCCGACACAGGCCGACCGAGCATGGCCGCATCCAGATTGACGGTGCCCCAGCTCCATGTCGCAGCAACCCACTTCCGCCACCGTGATTCCGGCAGCCGAACGCAGCCGTCTGAGTTTCGCCGGCCGCGCCCTGCTCATCCCGCTGATGATTACTGCCGTCGTCAGCGTGTTGTTGATGGCAGGCAACGGTGATCAATGGCTTGCCGATCAGTTGTTCCGCTGGCAGGGCAGCCAATGGGCGTTGAAAGACGCGTGGTGGACCAGCCATCTGATCCACAAGGGCGGCCGCAACCTGACCTGGTTTGTGGCGCTGCTTGTGAGTCTGGCGCTGATCCGCAGCTGCACGGAGCTGCGCTGGCGTCCGCTGCGTCGGCCGCTGGCCTACCTGCTGTCATCGGTTGCACTGTCCACCAGCATCGTCGCGCTGCTGAAGTCCTGGACCCACATGGACTGCCCCTGGGACCTGGAGCGCTATGGCGGTCTGCGTCCGTTCATTGGTCTGTTCGAGCAGCGCCCGGTTGCGCTGGGCCATGCCGCCTGCTTCCCGGCCGGCCATGCCGGTTCGGGCTACGCCTGGGTCGCCTTGTTCTTCTTCATGCTGCAGGTACGCCCGCAATGGCGCTGGCCGGCACTTGGCATCGCCCTGCTGGTCGGCATGGTGTTCGGCCTTGCCCAGCAGCTGCGTGGCGCCCACTTTGCCTCGCACGACCTGGGGGCCCTGGCGATCAGCTGGCTGGTCGCAAGCGTCCTCTACCTGTGGATGTTCCCTGCGTCTGCATCAATCACACCCCCCGCGCGTGCCGCACATGACGCCATTGGAGAAAACGCATGAACGTCGCTGTCGCCCGCCCTGTCGGACTGCAGCTGCCTTGGTCGCGTCTGCGCAACTGGCGCCCCGAGATCAGCACCGAGGCCTTGATCCTGTTGGCCAGCGTGTTCTTCGCATTGGTCTGCAACACCTTGTTCTGGCGCAGCGCAATCGCCACCAACCCGAGCAGTATCCTGTTCGCAGTGTCGCTGTTTGCGTTGCTGGTGAGCGTGCATGCAATCCTGTTCGGCCTGCTGATCTGGCGCTGGAACGCCAAGGTGGTGCTGACGGCGCTGTTCATCACCACGGCCTTCGCCACGCATTACATGAACAGCTACAACGTCTATCTGGACGCTGACATGCTGCGCAATGTGCTGGCCACCGACCACAAGGAATCAGGCGAATTGATGACGCCGGCGCTGTTGTTGCCACTGATCGGCTACGGCCTGCTGCCAACCGTGCTGCTGTGGCGCGTACGCCTGCGCAAGCGCAGTTGGGGACGCACCCTGCTGTGGCGTGTTGCCTTCCTGGTGGGTGTGATCGTGGTCGGCGGCGCCGGCACCATACTGTCGTTCCAGAATGTTTCGGCGTTGATGCGCAATCACCGCGAAGTGCGTTACCTGGCCACGCCGGCCAACTATCTGATCGCGCTGAAGCAGAACCTGGCCAGTTCCAGCCCGATGAAGAAACAACCCAAATTGCCGCTGGGCACGGATGCCAAGGCCATGCCTCGTGCCGCCGGCAGCAAGCCGCGCCTGCTGGTACTGGTTGTGGGCGAAACCGTGCGTGCGCAGAACTGGGGTTTGAACGGCTATGCGCGCCAGACCACGCCTGAGCTGGCGCAGACCGGCGTGATCAACTTCCCGGACATGCATTCCTGCGGCACCAGCACCGAAGTATCACTGCCCTGCATGTTCTCGCCGTTTGGCCGTCACGACTACGACGAAAAAAAGATCCGCGGTCACCAGTCCCTGCTGCACGTACTCGAACATGCCGGCATCGCTACCCTGTGGTGCGACAACCAATCCGGCTGCAAGGGTGTTTGCGACGGACTGGAAATCCAGCGCCTGGACGATGCGACCACGCAGGGTCTGTGCGCCGACGGCCGCTGCATGGATGAGATTCTTCTGGAAAACCTCGCTGCACAGGTGCGCGCAAAACCCGGCGACCGGGTGGTTGTGCTGCACCAGCTGGGTAACCACGGCCCGAGCTACTTCCAACGCTATCCGGCGCAGTTCCGCCAGTTCGCGCCCACCTGCGATACCGCAGACCTGGGCAAGTGCCGCCGTGAGGACATCGTCAACAGCTACGACAATGCAATCCGCTACACCGACCATTTCCTGACCCGCACCATCGCCTCCCTGCGCGGAATGGACGACTACGACACCGCGATGATCTACCTGTCCGATCACGGCGAATCGCTGGGCGAAAAGGGCCTGTACCTGCACGGCGTGCCCTATGCGATCGCACCGGAAGAACAGACCCGGGTACCGATGGTGATGTGGTTCTCGCCGGGGTTCGCCGCAGATCGTGGCCTGGACATGAGCTGCGTACGCCACCGCGCGGCGCAGCGCAGCGACCAGGACAACCTGTTCCCCTCGGTATTGGGCCTGATGCAGGTGCGGACCTCGGTATACGACCCAACCCGCGACCTGTTCGCCCCCTGCACATAAAGCAATCCCCGGTAGTGCCGAGCCATGCTCGGCAAGGGGCTTTCCAAGCAATCCCCATGTAGTGCCGAGCCATGCTCGGCAGAGGCCTTCCCGGTAAAGCCCCTGCCGAGCATGGCTCGGCACTACAAAAATGATTCCTCCTGCCGAGCATGGCTCGGCACTACAGGGACCTATCCCTTTCCCCACTTGCGGCCCGGCCGTCGCCCCACTAGCCTTCGCCGGTACTTACAAACCGGGGTTTGCTGTGAAGAATCGTCATTTGGTCCTGGCCGCCGCCGTTGGCGTGGCCGTGCTCTCGCTGGCTGCCTGTAAAAAGGACGCCGCCACCGATACCGCCAAGCCGGCCACCACCCAGGCCGCACCGGCCGAAAGCGCTGACCAGTTCATCGCCCGCGTCAATGCCGAATACAAGGCCATGTACCCGGAAATGACCTCGGCGCAGTGGCTGTCGTCCACCTACATCAATGACGATTCGGCACGTGTCGCGGCCAAGGCCAACGAGCGCTGGCTGACCGTGCTCAATGGCTGGATCGAGCAGGCCAACAAGTACGAAGGCCAGCCGATGAGCGCCGACACCAAGCGCGCCATCAGCCTGCTCAAGCTGATGACCTCGATGCCGGCACCGCGCGACCCGCAGAAGCTGGCCGAACTGGCCGGCATCGCCACCAAGCTTGAAGGCGATTACGGCGCCGGCACCTACTGCGTCGGCGAAGGCGACAACAAGAACTGCCGCCAGCTCGGCGACCTTGAGAAGGTGCTGGCCACCTCGCGTGACTACGACAAGCAGCTCGATGCCTGGCAGGGCTGGCAGTCCACCGCCGTGCCGTCGCGTGCCAATTACCAGCGTTTCGTCGAACTGGTCAACGAAGGCGCCCGCGAACTGGGCTATAGCGATGCCGGCCAGATGTGGCGCAGCGGCTACGACATGCCGGCCGACCAGGTCGGACCGGAAACCGACCGCCTGTGGGAGCAGGTCAAGCCGCTCTACGAGCAGGTGCATTGCTATACCCGCGCCAAGCTGGACAAGGAATACGGCAAGGACAAGGCCGAAGTGGGTGGCGGCATGATTGCCGCGCACCTGACCGGCAACATGTGGCAGCAGGATTGGAGCAACCTGTGGGACATGACCGCGCCGTACCCGAACGCGGGCAGCCTGGACATCACCGCTGCGCTGGAAAAGCAGTACCAGACCAACCTCAGCGCTGCGCTGGCCAAGGCCGGCGGCGCCGATCCGGCAAGCCGCTTCAAGGCACAGCGTGAGGCCGAACTGGTCACCGCCCGGCAGATGACCGAGCGTGCACAGGACTTCTATGTCTCGCTGGGCATGCCCAAGCTGCCGGAGAGCTACTGGCAGAACACCCAGTTCATCAAGCCGCTGGACCGCAACGTGGTCTGCCACGCCAGCGCCTGGGACATGAACATGGGCGGCGACGGCAAGGACATCGGCGCGGACGTGCGCACCAAGATGTGCATCACCCCGAACGAAGAAAACTTCACCACCATCTACCACGAGCTCGGCCACATCTATTACGACCTGGCCTACAACCCGCTGCCGCCGTTGTTCCAAGGCGGTGCCAACGACGGCTTCCACGAAGCCATCGGCGACACCATCGTGCTGGCGATGACGCCGAAGTACCTCAACTCGATCGGTCTGGTCGGCGCGCAGCAGGAAAGCCGCGAAGCCACCATCAATGCGCAGATGCGCATGGCGATGTCGGGCGTGTCGTTCCTGCCGTTCGGGCTGATGATCGACCGCTGGCGCTGGGGCGTGTTCGACGGCTCGATCAAGCCGGACCAGTACAACCAGAAGTGGTGGGAACTGAAGGCGCAGTACCAGGGCGTGGCCCCGGCCAGCGCACGCGGCGAAGAGTTCTTCGACGCCGGCGCCAAGTACCACGTGCCGGGCAACACCCCGTACCTGCGCTACTTCCTGGCCCGAATCCTGCAGTACCAGTTCTACAAGGGCCTGTGCGACGCGTCCGGCTACACCGGCCCGCTCAACGAGTGCAGCTTCTACGGCAACAAGGAAGCCGGCCAGAAGTTCTGGGCAATGCTGAGCAAGGGTTCCAGCCAGCCGTGGCAGGCCACGCTGAAGGAACTGACCGGCACCGAGAAGCTCGACGCCGCACCGATGCTGGAATACTTCGCACCGCTGCAGGAATGGCTGAAGCAGCAGAACGAAGGCCAGATGTGCGGCTGGCAGGCGGCAGCTCCGGCTGTTGTACCGGCTGCTGCTCCAGCGGCCGCACCGGCGCAGCCGTCGGCACCGTAAGCGCTGTAGCTGAGGAAGCACGCAAAGGGCGCCGCAATGGCGCCCTTTGTTTATCCGCTCGCACAGCATCTGCGTCCAAGCCAGCTACCAACGGCAGTAACCGGCAGAGCAGCAGCACATCCCGATCCACCAGGCATCCGCCTTGACACATAGCGAGGCCATGGCATCGTTACCCAGCAACTTCGGGAGATACGAATGAGATTTGCTGCTGCGCTTGTCGCGCTCGCTGTTCATGCACATCCGGTCGGCGTGGTGCTTGCGTCCGACAGTACAAGCAATGATCGGAGGCATGTCGGCATCACCAATGCGAACAGCGCGTTCGACACGGATGGACGACAGCCATTCCAAGGATGAACATGGACAGCAGCAACGCCGCAGCGGACAACAGACCGGACACACTCCTGACCGGGCCCGGCAGCTATCCGATCGACCTCACTGGCGCCGCTAGCCATACCCTGGTTCGCACGCTGGGTGTGGGCAGCCTGGTGATCTCACCTCCTGGCTCGGCAGCAAAACCGGATCTTCAGGTCGCCGCTGATCTCAAGATCAACTGGGCGGTGTTCAATCCATTCGCCACGCCAGCCGGCTCACCCTGGCCGCGTGTGATCCACTACACGGGCAACGACCAAAGCATTTTCGAGTGGGCCCGTCAGCGCCCCATCGAGCAGCTGACCTGGGTGCCCGGGCTCGACACCGATACCGTAGTCGATGCCAGCCAATCCAATATCCGCACCTTGGCGATTCAACTGGGCGTGCCGGGTGCGAGCCTGCAGATGCTCCTGCCCGGGCAGAAAATCGCAGCAAACCTGCACCTGAGCATCTCCGGCGATATCGGCCGCTTCTCCGCACAGGGGCAACTGCCCCACTCCCTGTCGCTGGCCCCGGAAACGGGCTCGCGCAGGGAGACCACTGCGTTCCAGCTACCGGACATGGGCGAGCTGCATGACGTCCACGACCTGATGCTGGTCAACAAACCGATGGCACGCCCGGTCTCGCTGAAATGCCTGTCGCGCTTCAAACATCTGAAATCGCTGAGCCTGTATGGCAATTTCGTCGACCTTGAAGCACTTGCGGCACAGCCGCAGCTGCAGAACCTGCAGCTGCGTTACATGCCGTCGTTGGAAGGTCTGCCAGCACTTGGCTGCTGGCCCGCGCTGGATGGCTTCATTGCCTTCAATGTCGAAGAGGCTGCAGGCAAGCGCCTGCGCCAGCAACTGAAGACACGTGCCCAGCAGCGCCCGTGGACCGGACATGCATCGGTCTCGCAGCTTCGTAAGGCAAGCTGGTGGGAAAGCGAGTTCGGCCGCCCGTTCTCGGCGTGGCCCAAACGCTTGGCCAAGCAGGCCAATGAAGCGTTCGATGCAGCCTTGGCAAGCCTGGCTTCTGCGCACTCGTTGGCCGATGGTGAAGCAGCCTTCACCGAATTCACCCAACGCTTCAACACGCTCAAGGGAATAGAGACGGCCGAACGCGAGGATCTTGGCGAAGCCATATGGCAGCTCAGCCGCTTCGAGCACGCCGTGCGTATTGGAGTGACTGAAGAACTGGCGCAGCGGTGGTTCGATGCTGCGCGTGACTATTGAAGTGTAAGGAACAGATCAACGCGTCTGCCCATTCGATCACCAACGGATCAGAGTCCACTGCATTCACGCAGCACGCTTGCAGTGTCGCCCGCGTCGATCGGGTGATCCGACTCTCCAGCAACTACTCCACCTTGAACACCACCGGCATGCGAAGGGTGACCTCACCTACATCCGCTACTGTTTTTTGTGGCGATACGTTCCAGCCCAATGCTGCTTCGCGTGCGGCGTTATCGAGCAAGGCGTTGCCGCTGCTGGTTGCAACGACAACGTTGCGAACCTCACCGGTTCCAGACAAGGTAATTGCCAGCACTACCCTGCCACCGACCCTCTCACTCCATGCGGCTGACGGATAGCGCGGCGGGTTGAAACGGGCCTTGCTCGCGAGCAGCTCCTGCAGGTGTTCCAAGGTAGCCCTTGAAACAGGGGGCGATGGCGGCGAGTCACTCGGCGCAGCACTGACTTCCCTTCCCGGCACCATTGGCGGTGGTGGTCGATCGGAGAGTGCTTCCAGGCGCGGAGGCGCTTCGAATCTCACCTGCACCCTGCGCCGCTCCCCTTCCGCAGCTATCGGGAGTGTCGCCTTCCAGCGGCGCGCCGAGGCGCGCGTGGCATCATCCAGCGCGGGATCACCGCTGCTGCGTTCAATCAGGACCGAGCTGATGCTGCCATCGGCCAAGACGTCTACCGCCACACGCAGGCTGCTATCGCTGCTTATGCCGGAAGACGACAGCGCGACAGGCCGCTGCTCCTGTTCGAATCCTGCAGACAGCAAGTCAGCCCAGACCATCGTTCCGGCGCTCTCCATCGGCATTGCCATGGGCGGCATCAATCGCGGTGAGGGCAACAAGCCTTTTCCTGTGTGTACATACTGTGCCGCAGGTAGCACCTGTTCGGGAGAAGACGTCTTCGCCCCTTCCACCAATGCACTACTGCCCCCCGAAGTAGACACGGCCTTTCCAACCATCGCCGCGGCGCGTGCCTTGAGAATACCCAGACGTGCTATCGAAGCTTCCGGCAGCAAGCCTGTGCTGACCCGCATATCCGACTGGAACAGCATCTCATCACTGATGGACATCGTCATCGCAGAGTAGCCCGAGCCAGCGGAACGCCGCAGCTGATCAGCAATCAGCAAAGCACCAAGCGCTACCTCTTCGTCTGCATCCACTATCGTGGCGGCGTAGATCGACCAGAACTCAGCCGACCTGGGGGCGTAGCCAAGAATCGCCTCCTGCAGGCGAACCAGCTCAATGAGCTTGTCATCAAGCAGCTCGCCCTCGCGCGGATCTTCGACCTCGGTGGGATTGCGCTCGGCATGCAGCCGCAGCGCAAACGCGAATACCGCCAGATCCTGCACCAGCACCCGTCGTCCTGCGACATCCACCTCGGGTACGGCCTGCCACATTGCCCTCAGCGCCTCGTGGCGCAGCCTGCCCAACTTGTCTCTTTTCTCCCTGCCCGCTGGCATATCGAACGTGGCATTGAACCTTTCCCGCGCAGCATTGAACGCCTCGCGGTCACCGCCGATACGCACACCCCGGCGCGCCCACCGCTGCAGTTCTTCCAGTCCAGCATCCACTCGTTGCTGGTCACCACGTGCCGCAGCCCTGGCAAGTGCATGCACCTTGCCGGCTGCATCCCGCTCATAGCTGCTGCGCGAGTACCACTCGGGAATCTCGTTGGGCTTTCCCGCAGGCGTGCTCTCCGCAAACATCAAAGAACGCGCCTCGTCATTGGCTTTGGCGAATGGCGAGACACGGGTGAAGAACAGCAGCAAGGCGAAGGCAAACGCCACGAACAGTCCTGCGCCGGCGTACTCGTGGGACTTGTCCATGATCGCCACCCGCAGCAGCGCCCCCACCGACACCAGCCCGCCCAGCAACAGACCGGCACGGAAAGCAGCCCTTCCGTCAGGCAGCACGCCCGTCGAAAACAGATGTCCGACCCATTCGATCGCACCGTAGACGTAAACACCCAACCAACCCGCGAACAGCATCACGAGCAACAACAGCAACAGCGCAATGACGACCCCGATGGTGACCTTCATGGCCGCTTGCTCAGGATCAATACCGGCACGCAGACAATGAACAACAACACCGCAGCCAGCAGCAGACCACTCTGGAATCCCAGCCCCAAGGTCAACCACCAACCAGGGTCCTTGGCCGTCTGGAAACCGCGGTACGCCGACATCCCCCAGCTGAATGCCCATCCCAGCAACAAGGGCCCGATCACCGCGAAGAACACGCGCATGCCCAAGCCTGCAGGCGGTGTGGCCGCTGTGGGTGCTGCTGCATTCAGGGCAGCAGCTACATTCGGTGTTGCCGCTTGGGTGCGGCGCGCAGCCCGCGTCGTCTTCTTGCCACCCGCAGTTGCCTGTTGCACCCGTGTCTGCGTGGCACGAGCACTACGCTTCAGCAGCGCTGCGCGCGCACACGCTGCACACGGCATGCCACTGAAATGTTGATGGGTACCGTCCGTTGCACACTTCGCCAGCAATCCGTTGCTACGCCGCGCGTAACGCAGCAACAGCGACGACCATTCCGCCGCAGCCGGGCGTCGCCGCGCCTGGCTGGCGAAGGCACGATCAAACATCTCGCGTAGATCGGCGGGAAACGCCTCATGGCCGCTGACCGGCGAAGGCAGTATCCGTGATTCGTTTTTCGACACCCCGTATGGATACAGATTTGCGGCGATGCGCCCCGGCAGATCGCTGGGCAATGTGCTGCCATTCGGGCGCCCGCTATACGGATGCAGGCCCGAATTGAGCAGCTGAAATACCATCACTGCCAGCGCGAACCTGTCCTGCGCTTCCTCTTCGCCGGAGGCGACACCGCGTTGTTGAAACTCCGCGGCAAGGTAATCGGTCGTGACCTGTTCGGAGAGGAAACGTTCGCCCTTGCCCTGGATACTGAAACCATCGCAATCCAGCATCGCGATGAACAAGGACTTTCGGTAGAAACGCACGTTGAGCGGCTTCAGGTCCACCACGTAGTGCTGTCGCTCGTGCAGCGCCGCCAGCATCACCGCAAGGTTGGCGGCCAGGGTCATCTTCGGCCCAAGCGCGGTGGGCAGTCCTTCTTCGCGTGCCTGCCGTTCCTGCAGTACATGCTCCAGGTCACTGGTAGCCGCCACATCCAGCACCGGCATGGTGAAGCCGATGAAGCGTCGCGCCTTGTCCCGCAGCAGACCGGTAGGCCAGGCGATCTGCACCTGGCGCACGCCCTTGTCCTCGACATCGGGCAGGTCCGGACGCAGCTCCAGCATCGCCCGTACCTTGCGCTCGTAGACCTGCCCGCCCTTGTCCGAGTGATAGAGCTTGGCTACCTCCAGCGGGCGCTCCTTGATCAGGAACACGCTGCCGGCGCCACCGCTTTTGAGCAGTCGGCCCAGCGTCAACGGTGCACGGCGTTCGTCGTAAATGGTATCGCCGGCTTGCGCGGCCATGCGCCTAGACCGGCAACGCCACCAGCAACGTCTTGTCGTCGCCGGTGATGTGATCGGTACGCGGGTCGGCCAGCGTCGCCTGCAAGGCCTGGCTGCCGTGCCCGGCGTCCACGCCGCCCAGGTAGCGCAGCACCGGCGCGATGAACGGCTGGAACAAGCCGCTGCCATCACGCGTCATCGCAAACGGTTGCACACCATCGGACATCAGCACGATGGCCTGCGCCTGCCCATCGAAGCGGGTAAGGCGCAGCTGCTCGCGCCAGTTGCCGCCGGTAACGAACCATGTTTCGTTGGCGTACTCACCATTGGCCGGCAGCGATACCGCCGGCAGCTGCGGCGGCGCGAACTCGCAGGCTGCAACACCATCACCCACATGGAAGAACCAGCCGCCGTTTGCGTCAGCCACAACGCCAACCAGGGTGCAGGCGTGATCGGCAAGCGTCAGCTGTTTGGCCGCAGCCACACTGCCCAGTTGCTCGCGGGCATCGATGATTGCGGCCTCGATGATTTCCCGCACCGCTTCCACTGCCAGGGCCGCAGGTTCGCCGCCCAACTGGCGATGCGCGGCGACCGCCGCCACTACCGCAGCGGAAACCGTTTTTGCGCCGGTATCACTGTGTGACGCCGAACCTGCGCCATCACACACCGCGGCAACCAATACACGGCCAGCGCTTGCCGATGCGTAGGCGTCCTGGCACGGTTGCCCGCGATCCAGATGGGAACGTCCCGTGGCCGATGCGGCCATCACCCGCCAGCCCATGGTCAAACCGTCACGTTCGACCAGCTATCCGTCGACGGCAGCTGTACCTGGCCACCGGGCGTGGAATTGGATACCACCCGCATGCTGGCACTGAGCCACATGAACAGCTCCTTGAACTGCAGCCCCTGCAGGCGTTTGACGCCACGCTCGCCGTTACGGCTGAACTGGCCAAGCACGCCCATGTCGGCGTTGCCAACGCCAATCGGGAACACCGCGACCTTGTTCTGCTGTTCGGCATCGCGGCAGCGTTCGGCGACTGCCTCCCAGGCATCGGTAGGATTGCCGTCGGACATCAGGAACAGCCACGGCCGCGTATAGGCAACGCCAGCCTGACGGAAGCGGGCCTTCTCGTCTTCGATCTCCTGCAATGCCAGTTCCACCGCCGCGCCGGTCGGCGTGGTGCCATTGGCGGAAAGCTCCGGCGCGCTGAAGTCCATCGCGTCACACCAGTCACCGGTGATCGCCGCGTTGTCCATGTCACCGTATTCGATCAACAGCACGCGTACGCGTTTGGCTGCGATCACATCACCCTTCAACTCCTGTTCCAGCAGCTTGAGCCCGGCATTCAACTGCGCGATGGGCTCGCCGCCCATGCTGCCGGAACAATCCAGCACCAGGATCAAGGGCGTGCGCTGCTCGCTGTTATCAACCAGCGAGACATCAGGAATAGCTGCAACAGACATCAGGTGTGCCTCCATGCTCAGGGGACGTCGTGATCCGGATTATAGCCACAACTGCGCGTGCGGCTTTTCACCGGCCCGAGCCACGCATCATCTGCCTGAAGCGACGCGGGCTCCTGATCCGCGTGAAATCCCATCAGACGCAACAACGCTGCGCTACCATCCGCCGCAGAGGGGGACACCCGATACCGGAGAGCAGAGCCGGCAACGGGACGGACCGCCCCGACATCAACCGCCACCCGGCGGCACAACAGGAGTACCTGGCATGACCTGGATCATTGCTGTTGCTCGTTGGCTGTTCGCCCTGTTCTACACCTATGTTGGTGCCAGTTGGTTCTCCTATAAATTGTTCGGCACCGCGTGGCCGGACCACAAGGAAGCGCCCGCCGCCAAGGTTCTTACCACCGCGCTGACCGACAGCGGCATTGTTGATCCATTGATTGCCGGCAGCTGCTTGGCAGGCGGGATCCTGTTGCTGTTCCAGCGCACCGCGCCGCTCGGCATCGCGATTCTTGCACCGCTGGTGACAGGCATCTTCATCTTCCACCTGTTTCTCAACCACGATTGGCCGTGGGGCACGTTCCACTTCTGCTATCTCGCTGTATTGGCATGGCTGCACCGCAGCGCGTTCCGGCCGTTGTGGAGCTACCAACGCCCCCTGTAGTGCCGAGCCATGCTCGGCAGGAGCTTCACCGATAGCAATGAAGCAATGCGACGGGAGGACTACGAGCTTCGCGGCTCACGCCGCTCCTACAAATGCCAAACGCTGCGACGGATCCTCTACATGCTTCGCGGCTCACGCCGCTCCCACAAGAGCTGGGGATGCAAGCAACGCTCGTTACAAACGACAAGGGCGCCAACGGCGCCCTTGTCGTTCTCCCGCTTGTCAGCACGCTCAATGCGTACCGGCGGCTGCCTTGCCCTTGGCACCGAGCTCACCGGCCAGGTTGCGTTTATAGGTATCGAAGTCGATGCCCTGCTCCGCAACTTCAGCATGCGCGGCATCCTTGAGCGCATCGGAATACATCAGTCGCACCGGCGTGTCGTTGTTCTCGTGCCACTCGGCAGCCTGCATGATCAGCGCCAGCACACGTGCGGCGCTGGTGGTCTCACCGGCGATCTTGCCATCCATGCCCAGCACCCACTCGCCATCACGGCGGACGATGCCAGCCAGCAATGCACGGTGTTGGTCGCGCAGCTCGGCATGCGGTTCCACTTTGGCCTTTACCGGCGGGTTGGCTTCGGCCTGGTTGCGCTCGCGCTCGGCCAGCTTCTTCTTCGCCTCGCGGCGGCCTTTGGATTGGATCGACATCAGTTGTTCACTCTTTGAACGGCCGCCGGCGATGGCGGCGCAGCTATTGTCCCCGATGCGGGGGTGAATTCGTGTCAGGACGCGGTTTCGTCTCGCTGGGCGCGCTGACTGATGCGCTCCCACTTCCACATCGCCCAGCTGCCCAGGCCGAACAGGGCCGCGCCAATGGCCAGGGTCAGGCCGCTACGGCTGAGCATCGGCGAGAGCACGCCGGCGATGATGGCGTTGGTGACCAGGGTGCTGAATGCCTGCATCGATGAGGCAGTGCCGCGTTGGCGCGGGTACATGTCGAGGATGGCCAGGGTCAGGATCGGGAAGATCAGCGCCACGCCAAACGAGGTCAGGGTGAACGGCAGCACCGCCCACGGCACCGTCATTTCGGTAGCGAAGGCGTTGTAGCTGATGTTGTAGATGGCCGCGACCGCCATGAAGCAGTAACCGATACGCACCGCCCGCGCGCCGTCCATGCGCCCTGCCGCGCGGCCGGAGGCATAGGCCCCCAAGGCCATGCCGCCGATGGTGGGAATGAACAACCAGGCGAACTGGCGCTCGTTCAGGTGCAGCAGATCGAGAACGAAGGCTGGCGCCGAAGCGATGTACAGGAACAAGCCACCGAAGCCCAACGAACCGGCCAGGGCGAGGCGCAGGAAGCGCGGATTGATACCGATGCTGATGTAGTCCTGCAGCAGCCGCTTGGGATGCAGGCTCAGGCGCGCATGCGGCGGATGGGTTTCCGGCAGCCAGATGCAGGTGATCAGCAGCAACAGTGCCGAGAACGCGACCAGAAACCAGAAGATGCCCTGCCAATGCGTCCAACCCAGCAGCCAGCCGCCGATGATCGGGGCGATGGCCGGAGCGATGGAGAAGATCATCGAGACCTGGCTCATCAGCCGCTGCGCGTCGTCACCGTCGTATAGATCGCGAATCACCGCGCGGCCGATGATGTAGCCAACGCCAGCCGAAAGACCCTGCAGGAAGCGGAACAGCAGCAGGGTCCCCATGTCCGTGGACAGTGCACAGCCGATGGATGCGCCGATGAACACCACCAAGCCACCGATGATCACGACTTTGCGGCCCAACGCATCGGACAACGCGCCATGCACCAGACTCATCAGCGCATAGGCCAGCAGGTAGACGCTGATTACCTGCTGCATCGCCAGCTTGTCGGCGCCCAGGTCGGCGCCCATCTGCGGGAATGCAGGGAACACCGCATCGATCGCGAACGGGCCGAACATCGACAGACCGGCCACCAGAATGGCGATACGACGCAGTGAAACCTGCTTGCTTGCTTCCATGGCTTTCAATAACCAGCAACGGCACCAGCGCGGGCGCCGATGCGGGGTGAGAGACAAGATGAACAGGGCCGGGCGCGACGGCGCTGGACGGCCATGATGCGACAATTTGTCCGGACATTCACCCACTTCAGCCAGCGGTTCCGGGATGCCCGGCCTTACGCGTGCAACGCGCGGGATTGAAACCGGGATACAGATGGTAATCCAACCCGCTGCGCGGGTCTGCCCCGGGCCTTTACCAGGCTATACCGAGCTATAATCGGCAGGCTGTACGAACAAGGTGGGAGAAGCGGTTCACCCCGCTGCCGAAGGCGCAAACGCCCGTAATCGCTCAGGCCCGATACCACCCGTAGCAAAACTCTGGAGAGACCGGTTCAATCCGGCGCCGAAGGTGCACGAAGCGCACGATCCTCGTCGCGTCGCTTCCAAACTCTCAGGCAAAAGGACAGAGGGGCGCGAGGTAAGCCTTTGGCTTGCCGGCTGAGTTGTCGCGTGTGCGCGGCAACCGGACGGCGGCAAGGCGAGCCTGGCTCACCGCCCCTGCCCTGCATGCCTTCTCCGGACGTCAGCCATGACCCAGAACACCCCTTCGCTGCGCGAACTCGAACACCACTCCGCGTTCGTCGACCGCCACATCGGCCCCAACGACGCTGAAATCGCGCAGATGCTGCGCACCGTTGGCCACGATTCGCTCGAAGCGCTCACCGATGCCATCGTGCCGGGCTCGATCAAGTCGCCGGCGCCGCTGGCGCTGCCCGAGTCGCTGACCGAAGTCGACGCGCTGGCCAAGATCCGCGCCATCGCCGACAAGAACAAGGTACTGCGCAGCTTCATCGGCCAGGGCTATTACGGCACCCACACGCCGAACGTGATCCTGCGCAACATCCTCGAGAACCCGGCGTGGTACACGGCGTACACGCCGTACCAGGCGGAGATCTCGCAGGGCCGCATGGAAGCGCTGATCAACTTCCAGACCATGGTCGCCGACCTGACCGGCATGGAAATCGCCAACGCCTCGCTGCTGGACGAAGCCACCGCCGCCGCCGAAGCGATGACCCTGGCCAAGCGTTCGGCCAAGTCCAAGTCCAAGGTCTTCTTCGTGCAGGACAGCGTGCACCCGCAGACGCTGGAACTGCTGCGCACCCGCGCCGAGCCGATGGGCATTGAACTGCTGATCGGCAAGCCGGCTGACGCGCTGAGCGCCGACACCTTCGGCGTGCTGCTGCAGTACCCGGACAGCCTCGGCAACATCGGCGACTACAAGGCGCTGGTCGAGGCCGTGCACGCCCGCCAGGGCCTGGTCGCCGTGGCCACCGACCTGCTGGCACTGACCCTGATCGCCGCCCCCGGCGAATGGGGCGCGGATATCGCCGTCGGCAACAGCCAGCGCTTCGGCGTGCCGTTCGGTTTCGGCGGCCCCCACGCGGCCTTCATGGCCTGCCGTGACGCCTACAAGCGCTCAATGCCGGGCCGCCTGATCGGCGTCTCGGTCGACGCCGAAGGCAAGGCCGCTTACCGCCTGACCCTGCAGACCCGCGAGCAGCACATCCGTCGCGAGAAGGCCACCTCCAACATCTGTACCGCACAGGTGCTGCTGGCCGTGATGGCCTCGATGTACGCCGTCTACCACGGCCCGGAAGGCCTGCAGCGCATCGCCCGCCGTACCCACCGCCTGGCCGCGATCCTCGCCGCCGCGCTGCGTGGCAAGGGCGTGGCGGTCGGCAACGACTTCTTCGACACCCTGCACATCACCGGCGTTGATTCGGCTGCGCTGAAGGCCAAGGCAGAAGCCGCCGGTATCAACCTGCGCATCATCGATGCCGGCTCGGTCGGCATCAGCCTGGACGAAACCGCAACCCGCGCCGACGTCGTCGCGCTGGGCCAGCTGTTCGGCGCCAGCGTCGATGTGGATGCACTGGATGCCAGCACCGCCGACGCACTGCCGAAGAGCCTGCTGCGCAGCAGCGAGTTCCTCGCCCACCCGGTGTTCAACACGCACCACAGCGAGCACGAGATGCTGCGCTACCTGCGTTCGCTGGCCGACAAGGACCTGGCGATGGATCGCACCATGATCCCGCTGGGCAGCTGCACCATGAAGCTCAACGCCACCGCCGAAATGATCCCGGTGACCTGGCCGGAATTCGCCAACATCCACCCGCTGGCACCGGCGGATCAGGCCCAGGGCTACAAGGAACTGATCGACGGCCTGGAAGCGATGCTGGTCGAGTGCACAGGCTACGACGCAGTGAGCCTGCAGCCGAACTCCGGCGCGCAGGGCGAATACGCCGGCCTGCTGGCAATCCGCGCCTACCACCGCTCGCGCAACGAAGGCCATCGCGACATCTGCCTGATCCCGGACTCGGCGCACGGCACCAACCCGGCCTCGGCACAGATGTGCGGCATGACCGTGGTCGTGACCAAGACCGACAGCAACGGCAACGTCGATGTCGAGGACATCCGCCGCAACGCCGAGAAGTACAGTGACCGCCTGGCTGCGATCATGATGACCTACCCGTCCACGCACGGCGTGTTCGAGGAAGAAGTGGTCGAGATCTGCGAGATCATCCACAAGCACGGCGGCCAGGTGTACACCGACGGTGCCAACATGAACGCCCTGGTCGGCGTGGCCAAGCCCGGCAAGTGGGGCTCGGACGTGTCGCACCTGAACCTGCACAAGACCTTCTGCATCCCGCACGGCGGCGGCGGCCCGGGCGTTGGCCCGTGTGCGGTGAAGTCGCATCTTGCCCCGTTCCTGCCGGGCAAGCTCGGCGACAACGGCCCGGTCGGCATGGTCAGCGCAGCCAGCTTCGGCAGCGCCTCGATCCTGCCGATCAGCTGGATGTACATCACCCTGATGGGCACCGCTGGTCTGCGCAAGGCAACCCAGGTTGCGCTGCTCAACGCCAACTACATCGCCAAGCGCCTGGCCCCGCATTACGCCACGCTGTACACCGGCCGTAACGGTCTGGTGGCGCATGAGTGCATCCTCGACGTGCGTCCGCTGGAGAAGACCTCCGGTATCGGCGCCGAGGACGTGGCCAAGCGCCTGATCGACTTCGGCTTCCACGCCCCGACCCTGAGCTTCCCGGTTGCCGGTACGCTGATGGTCGAGCCGACCGAAAGCGAATCGCAGCACGAACTGGATCGCTTCATCGACGCGATGATCCAGATCCGCGAGGAAATCCAGGCCATCGAAGACGGTAAGCTGGACCGCGAGGACAACCCGCTCAAGCACGCCCCGCACACTGCCGGTGCAGTGTCGGCCAGCGAGTGGACGCATGCCTACCCGCGTGAGCTGGCAGCGTTCCCGCTGCCGTCGCTCAAGTTGCAGAAGTACTGGCCGCCGGTTGCACGCGTCGACAACGTGTACGGCGACAAGAACATCATGTGCGCCTGCATCCCGGTGGATGCGTACAAGGAAGATGTCGAGGCGTGATCGGGGCTTGATTGCCTGATGCGCAAATGAAAACAGCCGGCGAAAGTCGGCTGTTTTTTTGTGACGATTGGGAGATTGGAGCAGCTGGTCTTTCTTGGTCACCGCAAACAGCGGGGCAAGGTTTTGGCTTTGTGGCTTCTGCTTCTGCTTCTGCTTCTGCTTCTGCTTAGGCTTAGGCTTCTGCTTAGGCTTCTGCCTTAGCTTTAGCTTTAGCCTTAGCTTTAGCTTTAGCTTGTGCTTTGGCTTTGGCTTTTGGCTTTGGCTCTGGCTCTGGCCTTCCCTTCTCCCGTTTACGGGAGAAGGTGCCCAACGGGCGGATGAGGGGGGCTTTTGACTTTGCTCAGCTGGAAGCTTCCCCTCACCCCAACCCCTCTCCCGCAGGCGGGAGAGGAGCTTCAAAGCTGCACTTGCACCTCCGCTGCAGCGCCTCAATACCCCTTCTGCTTCAACCAGGCATCCACCTGCGGCTTGCGCTCTGCACGCAACCGCAGCTTGGTCTGGATACCGGCAATCACCGTCTCCGCATCACGTCGCGAGGTCGGTGCGATGTGTGCATCGGCAAATGCCTTGATCTTGTCCACCATCTGCAGGTTGTCGGCACTGCGGCCCAGGCCCGGGTAGTAACGCGCACGCGAGGTGCTGTCGACCAGGGTGTCCACCTTCTCGCGGTGGGCAACAGCGAAGTCGAAGGCCAGGTCCGCATGCTCGTGCGATACGCCACCAATCATGCCCGCGCTGTTGGTCGCACCCGGCTCCTCGGTCAGCGCCATGTCCAATGCCCGCTGTGCCAGCGCCTTGTCCTTGGGCAGGGCCAGCAATCCGTAGTACTGGTCACGCACCATTGCAGATGTCTCCTGCTTGGCCAGCGTGTGCAGCTTGTCCCAGGTTGCCGCGTCGGCATTGCGCGCCACCACACCCAGCACACTGCTGCGCAGGTCCGGCGACAGTGAATCCGGCTTGGCCAGGAAGGCATCAAAGCGGCGCTGCGCTTCGGCAACCACCTGCGCATCGTCCAACGCCGCCAGAGTGCCGATCAGCCCGCTACGCAACTCCTTGGTCTGCGCCGAGTCGCTGTCCTGACCGTCCCAACCCAGCGACTGAAATACCGGCGACAAACGCGAACGTGCGTAGCTGCGGAAGGCGGCCTGCCGCGCGGTATCGCCGTCGAACATGCCGTCGATCCCGCTCAGTGTGCCGGACGCCATGTCCCACAGATCGATGGGCGCATCGGCACTGATCTTCGCGATCAAATCGAGCAGATCCGCATCGGGCTGCAGGCCGGCTGCGGCCAGTGCACTGGTATCCATCATCACGCCGAGCTGGTCGACCACCGGCAATTTGTCGAAGCCTGCACTCAGCGCCTTGAACTGCGTCGGCGCATACAAGGTGCGGTAATAGCCCTTCTGCCCGGCATTGACCAGCAGCGGCCCAGTGCATCCCGGCAACTGCACGTTGGTGTCGCCATCGACCAGCGTGTGCACCACCTCACCATTGCCCACCCGCAGACTCACCGGCACGCGCCAATGCAGCGGCTGCTTGTCCTTGCGATCAATCGTGTACTCGCCCTGGCTCAACTTCACCTGGGTGTTACCGGCGACGCAGCTGCTGTTGGCACGAATCAAGGGCACGCCCGGTTGCAGGGTGAAATCATGCGCCACTTCCATGAAGCGCTTGCCCGGTGCCGCCTTGTCGATCTCGGCCCACAGGTCATCGGTGACTGCATTGCCGTAAGCATGGGCACCGATGTAACGGCGCACGCCATCACGCCATGCATCCGCGCCGACGTAGTCCTCGAACATCGAGATCACCGCCGAGCCCTTGCCATAGGTGATGCCGTCGAAGGCCTGGCTGGCCTGCTCCACCGTCGCCACGTGCTGCACGATCGGATGGGTGGTGACGTAGGCATCGCGGCCCATCGCGCCGCGGCTGGTATGTGCGGCATCGACGTTGTTGATGTCCCATTCCGGGTGCAGCTTGCGGGTGGTGCGCGCCTCCATCCATGAAGCGAAACCTTCGTTGAGCCACAGGTCATCCCACCACGCCATCGTCACCAGATTGCCGAACCACTGGTGCGCGATCTCATGCGCGGCAATCGAGAACACCGCCTTCTTGTCGGAGACGCTGGACACGGCCGGGTCCAGCAGCAGCGCATATTCGAAGGTGAAGATCGCACCCCAGTTTTCCATCGCGCTGAAGAACTGGCTGCCGCCAGGTGCAGCGACGTTGTCGAGCTTGGGCAGTGGATACTTCACGCCGAAATAGTCGTTGTATTCACGCAACACTTCCGCACTGCCTTCCAGCGCGAACTGCGCCTGTTCGACCTTACCGGTCTGCGCAATCACGCCGATCTCGGTGTCGCCTTCCTTGACGGTGGCGCGCTCGAACTCGCCGCTGGAGAAGAACAGCAGGTAGGTCGACATCTTCGGTGTGGTCTGGAACACCACCTGCTTCAAACCCTTGCCCAGCGCCTTGCTGCTGGCCACCGGCATATTGCTGACCGCCATCTCGGCTTCCGGCACGGTCACGCTCAAATCGAACGTCGCCTTGAAGCCCGGCTCGTCCCAGGACGGAATGAAGCGGCGTGCATCGGAATTTTCAAACTGGGTGAACAGCGCGCGCTTCTTGCTGCCATCGGCTACCGGGTAATCCAGCGCGAACAAGCCATTGGCCTGGGTGTTGATGGTGCCGCTGTAATCGATGCTCAGCGTGTAGCGGCCCGGCTGCAGCGGGTTGGCCACCACAAAGCTGGCGGTCTGATTGGCCTCATCCACGCTGACCGTGGCCGGCATCGCCTTGCCGCCGGCGGGTTGCAGCTGACTCTTGCCGAAGCGCATGCCCGCTGCCTGCAACACGATGCTGTTGGTGGGCTGCAGCACTTCCAGATCAATGCTGACCTTGCCGTCGAAGCGCATATGTGCGGCGTGCGGCGTGATCTCCACCCGGTAATGATCCGGGCGCGCAGTGCGCGGCAGCTGCGTGGTGGCTTCATTGCGGGCCGCAGCGCCGGCTGTTGGCTCGGAAGCAAAGACAGCAGGCGTGGCAACGCTGGAAAGGGCAAGACTGATCGCGACAACAAGGGAACGGCGCATCGAAGCTCCTGACGAAAAGACATGGGCTTGAGGCCCACCAACTTTCCATCATCTGCCCGTCTACCGTCCCCCAACACTCCCGGAAGTCATAGCCCGACGCGGGCGGCGTCCTGTTGCGCGCGCTCGGCAATCATCGCCCGGTACTGCCGCGGCGCCATGCCCACTTCAGCCTTGAACTTGCGGGTGAATGCACTCTGGTCACTGAAACCACAGGCCTGGCCGATGCTGGCCACACTGTCATCGCCGTGCAGCAGGTGCAGTGCGATCTGGATGCGCAGGCGGGTCAGCACCTGCTGCGGCGTCATCTGGAACACCTTGCGGAACGAGCGCTCCAGCTTGGACAACGAGAAGCCGGTGATATCCAGCAAGGTCTGCATGCGCACGTTTTCGGCGTAATGCGTATTGAGGTAATCAAGTGCCAGCCGCAGCGGTTCGTATTGGGATTCCAGACCACCGCGCTGGCCGAGGTCACGCGAGATGCCTATCAATCCGACCACCTTGCCGTTCTCGACGATGGGCCGCTTGCAGGTCAGGCACCACCCCGGCTGCTGGTTGGGGAACAGCTGCAGCTCCATCACGTTCTCGATCACCTCGCCGGCCAGCACCCGCGCGTCCTGTTCGGTGTAGGCCTCGCTCATCCCGACCGGATACAACTCGTCGGCACGCTTGCCGATGGCGTCACTGCGCGACTTCATGCCCAAGCGCTGCATCATCGTCATGTTGACGTGGGTGTAACGCCCATCGATGTCCTTGGCGAAAAACAGCACGCTGGGAATGGCGTCGAACAGGGCTTCGATTTCGGCAGGATCAATACGCATCGGGTCAGTCAGGCTGGCAGCGGGGGGCGTGCCCAGCCATTCTAGCCAGTGCTGCGCTGCCTGTAGTGCCGACCCATGGTCGGCAATGGGCGTTACCGGTAATGCACCTGCCGACCATGGGTCGGCACTACAGGTTGGGCTTTATCGGTAATGCCCCTGCCGACCATGGGTCGGCACTACGGGTTTGGCCTTGTCGGTAATGCCCCGAAACACAACGCCCCGCTTTCGCGGGGCGTTGGCTGTTACATCACGGCGCGGCTATCAGCCCCACGGATCCTGCAGGATCATGGTGTGGTCGCGGTCCGGGCCGGTCGAGACGATGGACACCGGGCAGCCTGCCAGTTCTTCCAGCGAACGCAGGTAGGCACGCGCGGCCGGCGGCAGCTTGTCCCACTCGGTGATGCCGTGGGTGTTTTCGCTCCAGCCCGGGAACTCCAGGTACACGGGGGTGCACTCTTCCCAGCCCTGCGCATCCAGCGGTGCGTATTCGGAACGCTTGCCGCGGTATTCATAGGCAATGCAGACCTTCAGCTTTTCCATGCCGTCGAGCACATCGAGCTTGGTGATGCACAGGCCGGAGATACCGTTGATGGCCACGGCGCGCTTCAGCGCGACGATGTCCATCCAACCGCAGCGACGCGGACGGCCGGTCGACGCGCCGTACTCGGCGCCACGGTCGCGGATGCCCTGGCCGATTTCATCGTCCAGCTCGGTCGGGAACGGGCCACCGCCAACGCGGGTCGCGTAAGCCTTGGCAATACCCAGCACATAGTCGATGGCATCGGCGCCAACGCCGGCACCGGCCAGTGCACCACCGACGGTGGTGTTGGAGCTGGTGACGTACGGGTAGGTGCCGTGGTCGATGTCGAGCAGTGCGCCCTGGGCGCCTTCGAACAGCACGCGCTTGCCCTGCTTGCGCAGGTCATGGCAGATGCCGGCGACGTCGGACTTCATCGGCTCGACGTATTCGCCGAAGGCCAGTGCTTCCTGGTACACGGTGTCGAAATCGACCGGCTCCACGCCCAGGTACTTGGTCAGCACGAAGTTGTGGTAATCCAGCGCGGCACGCAGCTTTTCAGCCAGCTGTTCCGGATAGTGCAGGTCGGCGATGCGGATGCCGCGACGTGCAACCTTGTCTTCATAGGCCGGGCCGATGCCGCGGCCGGTGGTGCCGATGGCCTTGCCACCAGCGGCCTTCTCACGCGCCTGATCCAGGGCGATGTGGTACGGCATGATCAGCGGCGCTGCCGGCGAGATCTTCAGGCGCGAACGCACTTCGACGCCAGCGGTTTCCAGCTCTTCGATTTCCTTGCGCAGTGCGGCCGGGGAAATCACCACGCCATTGCCGATCAGGCACAGCGCCTCGTCGCGCAGGATGCCTGACGGAATCAGGTGCAGGACGGTCTTCTTGCCGTTGATGACCAAGGTATGGCCGGCGTTGTGACCACCCTGGAAACGCACAACTGCACCGATTTCCTCGGTCAGCAGATCGACGATCTTGCCCTTGCCTTCATCGCCCCACTGGGCGCCGAGAACGACAACTGATTGACCCATGACGGGTAACTCCTGAGTTTGCTGCGGCCATCGGGGCCGCGGACGGGGCCGTGCGCTGCGCTGCGGTCCGCCATCATGGACGCCCCATCGGGGAGCATCCGGCAAACGCCAGGGCCATACACGGAAAAAGCCGAACGGGGCACTCCAGGAGGAGTAAGCCCGACCGGCTTTTGTGGATTATCCGGGTTTTGACTGACAGCTACCACCCCCGAAGCTACAGGTTGGTATGGGCGTCAGGGTTTGGTTCAGTGGCGGACCCACCACAGGACCGCCAAGCCGATGAGCAGCGCCGCAGCGCCCATTCCGCGCAGGGAGGCAGCAGGTTGATCCAGCATCTGCGCGGCCATCCGCTTCCACGCCAGCGGCGCGATGAACAGGAACAGGCCCTCGATGATGGCCACGAGGCAGAGGGCGGAAAAGAGGTCTTGCATGCGTCAGAGTCTTCAAAAACCGGGTAGTGCCGAGCCATGCTCGGCAAGAGTTTTGCTGAGATAGCCGAACCTGTAGTGCCGAGCCATGCTCGGCAGGGGCAATACCGGGATAACAGTTGTAGGAGCGGCGTCAGCCGCGAAGCCCGGGACTCACCAGATTGCAGCCCAGCCTGTGATTTCAGCGCTACCTGCTTCGCGGCTTACGCCCGCTCCTACAGGCTTTGTCGGGAAAGCTTCTGCCGAGCATGGCTCGGCACTACAGAGCCAGAGGCTGCCCTCACCTCAACCCCCGCTCCGCGCCCCGGCCCTTGCGCTGGCGCAAGGGCGTTCGATGGGCAGCGAACCGACGGTTCGCAAGCAGCCCCTCTCACCCCGCATGCGGGAGAGGGGCTTGAGCAAGGCCCAAACCGAGCGATCAGCGATCGCTCTTCATGTACTGCAGGAACGGGTCGTTCTTGTCGAGCACGATCACGCCGTTGCCGTCGGTCATCGAGGCGCGGTAGGCCTCGAGGCTGCGGTAGAAGGCGTAGAACGACGGGTCGGCCGAACCGGCCTTGCCGTAGATCGACGCGGCCTGGGCGTCGCCCTCACCGCGCAGCTGCTGCGCATCGCGCTCGGCTTCGGCCACGATCACGGTGCTTTCGCGGTCGGCCTGGGCGCGGATGGTCAGCGACTGCTCTTCGCCCTCGGCGCGCAGCTTGGCGGCCTCCTGCTTACGCTGGGCGCGCATACGCTCGTAGACGTCGGCGATCACCTGGCTGTCGGTCGGCAGGTCGATCTGCTTGATGCGCAGGTCGATGATCTCCATGCCCAAGGCTGCAATCGCCTCGTTGATCGACTTCAGCTGGCCGGCAATCAGCTCGCCACGGTCACCGGATACCAGCGCCTGCAAGGTGCGCGAGTTGATCTGGTTACGCAGCGAATCGGTGATGATCGGTGCGAGGCGGGCGTTGACGATCTTGCTGTCGCCGCCGGTGGCGCGGTAATAGGCGCGCACGTCGGAGATCCTGCCAATGGCGAAGAAGTCGACGCTGACGTCCTTCTGCTCGGCGGTGAAGTAACGCGCCGGAGCGGTATCCAACACCTGGAAGCGACGGTCGAACACCCGCACGGTTTCAACCAGCGGCACCTTGAAGTGCAGGCCCGGCTTGATGTCCGCACGTACCACCTTGCCCAGGTTGAGCACCATCGCGGTCTGGTCTTCACGCACCACGTAGACCGAGCCCAGCAGGCCCAGCAACACTGCGACGACTACGCCGATAACGACTGAATTTTTCATCGGCCGGCCTCCTCACGCGATGCCGAGCGCGAGACCGAACGGTCCGCGTTGCGAATGCTGTCGGTTGCCGCCGGCAAGGCCGGTGCCACCATCTCCGGGGTCAGCTGCGGGGCGTTGCCGGTCTTGCTGGCATCGGCCGGCATCGGCACGTAGATCAGCTGACGGCCATCGCCACCGATGACCTTGCGGTTCTCGGCCAGCACCTGCTGCACGGTTTCAAGCCACAGACGCTTGCGGGTGACTTCCGGCGCGTTCTTGTACTCGCCCTGCAACAGGGTGAAGCGGCGTGCGTCACCTTCGGCGCGGGCGACGATGGCCTGCTTATAGCCTTCGGCGGTGGTGCGGGCACGCGAGGCCTGGCCGCGCGCTTCCGGTACAACCTTGGCGGCATAAGCCTGGGCTTCGTTGATCAGGCGTTCCTTGACCTGCTGGGCACCGTTGACCTCATCGAAGGCCGGCTTCACTTCTTCCGGCGGACGGGCGTCTGGCAGGGTCAGGCCAGTCACGCTGAGACCGGTCTTGTAGCTCTTGAGCGAGGCCTGCAGGCGCTGCTCGGCCACCACGGCCAGCGGACCACGGTTATTCAGCACGGTATTCAGGTCAGCGCGGCCAACCTGCTCACGCACGGCGCTCTGCGCGGACTGTTCCAGCATCTGGTCGGCATCAACGGTACCGAACAGGTACTCGCGCGGGTCGTCCACGCGGTACTGCACGTTGACCGACACGTTGACGATGTTCTCGTCACGGGTCAGCACCGGCACGTTGCTGCTGAAGGTCTTGATCTGGGTCGCATTGACCTTGACCACCGATTCCAGCGGCCACGGCAGCTTGAAGTTGGGGCCCGGCTGCAGGATGCGCGAGTACTCACCAAAGCGCAGGACCACGCCACGCTGCTGTTCGCCGATCAGTTGGAAACTGGAGAACAACAGCAGTAGACCCAATGCGACCAGCACCCAGCGCCAGATACCGCCATCAAACAGGTCGCGCAGCGGACCGGGCAGTCCACCACCCCAACCTCCGCCACTGCCGCCACGTGGCGTACGCGGCGCGCGGTTGTTGTCCGCACCACCACCGCTGTTGCCGCCGGGTGTATTCCAGGCCATGCATGCTCCATCTGTAAGGGCCAGGCTGCGGGGGCTCCCGCCGAGGACCTGACCATCTATCGAATCCCGATTCTAACAAGGCAGACTCTGAACAGGTTCGGGGCTACCTGAACGGAACGTTTTGCCCGCCAATCAGCTAGCCAAGTAGCCGATCCTGCGGTGCGAGCACCAGCCAAGGCGGGTCCGCGGTGTGCGTACAGGCCCCGCCCGGCACCTGCTCTGAACAGGAATAAGGGCAGACCGGCCTTTTCACAACAGTTATGGTTGCACTCCCCCGTTCCGACGCAGGCCCACCGATGTCCCCTACCGCCCCGTTCACCGCCTTCCGCATCCACAATGACGACGCTGGCTACCGCAGCGGTCCTGAACAAGTGGACCTGGACCAACTGAGCCCGGGCGAGGTGGTGATCCGCGCGCGCTGGTCCTCGGTCAACTACAAGGATGCACTGGCAGGCACCGGCAAGGGCAAGATCCTGCGCCGCTTCCCGCTGGTTGGCGGCATTGATGTGGCTGGCGAAGTAGTCGCCTCCAGCGACCCGGCCTTCCGCGAGGGCGACCAGGTACTGACTACCGGCTGCGGCCTGAGCGAGACCCGTGACGGTGGCTACAGCCAGTACGTGCGCCTGGAATCCAAGTGGGTGATCCCGCTGCCGCCCCAGCTCAGCCTGCGCGAGGCCATGGTGTTGGGCACGGCCGGCTTCACCGCCGCGCTGGCGCTGCTGCGCATGACCGACAACCGGCAGACGCCAGCCCTCGGCCCGCTGGCCGTCACCGGCGCTACCGGCGGGGTCGGTTCGCTGGCGGTCGACATCTTCAGCCAGGCGGGCTACGAGGTGCATGCCATCAGCGGCAAGGCCGAGGCGGCGGAGTACCTGACCGCCATCGGTGCCAGCCAGATCCTCGGCCGCAATGCCTTGGCCACGACCCGGCCTATGGAATCAGCGCGCTTTGGCGGCGGCCTGGACAATGTCGGCGGCAGCATGCTGACCAGCCTGCTGGCGCAGACCAGCCCCTATGGCAACGTGGCGTCGGCCGGTCTGGCCGCCTCCGGCGAGCTGGACATGACGGTGATGCCCTTCATCATCCGCGGCGTCTCGCTGCTCGGCGTGGCTTCCGCCGGCACCGCCCGCGACATCCGCGAGCAGGTCTGGCAGCGCCTGGGCAGCGACTGGAAGCCGCGTCACCTGGACCGCATTTGTACCCGCGAGGTAGGCCTGGATGGTCTGCCCGAGGTCTTCGCGACGATGCTGGAAGGCAAATCCTTCGGCCGCACCGTCGTAAGAATCGACTGATATCGGCCTCAAGTCGCGCCGGCGTGAGTCGCGTCACTTCACGCCGGCGGCGCGCCAGCACTACACTGCCGCCACTACTTGGGGAAAAACATGGCGCGTATCCTGATCGTCGACGATTCACCATCGCAGTTGATGGGCATCCAGCGCATTGTGGAAAAGCTGGGGCATGAGATTTTCACCGCAACTGATGGCGCCTCTGGGGTGGAGGTTGCCAAGCAGGTGTTGCCGGACCTGGTGCTGATGGACGTGGTGATGCCGAACCTCAATGGGTTCCAGGCAACGCGCACGCTCAAGCGCGAGGCGACCACGCAGCACATCCCGGTGATCCTGGTGACCACCAAGGATCAGGACACCGATCGCTTGTGGGGCATGCGCCAGGGGGCGAAGGCGTACATCACCAAGCCGTTTACCGAAGGCGATCTGTCGGCGGTGATCGCGCAGGTGTTCAGTGCCGAGGCACCGCCGGTTGGGTGATGCTGCTTTCTTGGGGAAAGCTGTTTGGAAAGGCGGGCTTTGCCCGCCTTTCTTGTTTTTTGCGGTTGGGGTTTGCTTTGGGTTTGCTTGCTGGAAGCTTGCCCTCACCCCAACCCCTCTCCCGCGCGCGGGAGAGGGGCTAGCAATGCGTCGGCTGCCAGTGCACTGCGAGCGCAAGCAATCCGAGCCCCTCTCCCGCCTGCGGGAGAGGGGTTGGGGTGAGGGCAAGCTTCTAGCTGAAGACATAAACCAAAGAAAAAAAGAAAAGCGGGCAAAGCCTGCTTCTCTTCAACAGCAACAGCGCGAACCGAACCGCACTCAGTCCTCGCCAAACGCCTTGGCCAGGTCCTTGTACGCCTTGCGCTGGGCTTCGTTGCTCGCCACCGGCGCAATCACTTCCAGCTCCACGATCTGGTCGCCATCCGGACTGCCAGGCAAACCACGGCCACGCAGGCGCAGCTTGCGGCCGCTGTCCGAATCGGCCGGCACCTTCAGTTCCACCGAACCACCAAGCGTCGGCACGCTGATGCTGGTGCCCAAAGCGGCCTGCCACGGGGTCACCTGCAAGGTGTACAGAATATTGCGGCCATCCACCTCGAACTGCGGGTGCGAGGCGTACTCAACTTCCAACATCAAATTGCCGCCGCCGCTGCCCTGCCCGCTGAGGCGGATCACCTGACCCGGACGGATGCCCTTGGGCACACGCACATCGAGCTGGCGACCGTCGACGGTGATGCGCAGGCTATCGCCGTTGTAGGCAGCCTCCAGCGGCACCGACAGCTTTGCGCGGGTATCGCGCATCGGCTGCGGGCCGGCACCACCGAAACCCGGGCCCGGACGCCGCCCACCCGCACCTGCGCCACCGCGCTGGCGAGCAAACAGGCTCTCGAAGAAATCGCTGAAACCGCCGTTGGCATTGCCGCCGCCGAACACTTCCTCGAAATCAAACCCCTGCCCGCCGCCAAAGCCCGGCGGGGCATTGAATTCCTCGCCCGGGCGATAGCCCTGCGCGCGCAGCTGGTCATAGGCCTTGCGCTTGGCCGGATCGCGCAGCGCCTCATAGGCCTCGTTGACTGCCTTGAATTTCTCCTCGGCGCCGGCTTCCTTGCTTACGTCCGGGTGGTACTTGCGCGCCAGCCGACGGTAGGCCGTCTTGATTTCGGCATCACCGGCGCTGGGTTCAACCCCAAGCGTGGCGTAGTAATCCTTGAATTCCATCCTCACACCTCTGAAAAAAAGCTGGCCCGACACCTTGCGGCAACGGGCCATCGTGCAATCGGCAGGCGCCGTGGCCCCATTCTACCGGGCCACGGTGCCTGCGCAGGTGGAAGTTCGCTCACGCCATCAGGCGTTGGGCTGGCCCTGCACCACCTGGATGCGGCGCGGTGCCGCCTCGCTGCGCTTGGGAATGCGCACTTCCAATACGCCATTGTGGCTGTGGGCAACAATGCCCTCGGCATCGGCGCTGTCCGGCAGCACGAAACGGCGGTTGAAGACACCCTGGCCCCGTTCGCTGCGGGTCAGTCGCTGGCCTTCGGCCAGTTCCGGTGCGCTGCGCTGGCCGCTGATGGTCAACACACCCTTCTCCATCTGCACGTCGATGCTGGCGGGGTCAACGCCGGGCAGGTCGGCCGAAACAACGAAACGATTGGCTTCCTCACGGATATCCACTGCCGGCACCCATGCTGACGCGGTATTGCCGGTGACGGTTTCAAGCAATGGCGACAACAACTGATGAATCTCGGACTGGGTCGGCCACTGGCGGTAACGTACGATGCTCATGATGTCCTCCTGCAAGATAGGGGACTGGCATGCCGGAATGGCGCTGCCTTTCCCATGCACACGACGTATTGTGTGAAGACCGCCTTTTCAAGCTGTTGACGCGGTGCTTCCCCCGTCTCTTTAAACTTAAATTCAGTCTAGGAGTCCTGCATGTCCATCAACGTTGGCGATCGCATCCCTGAAGTCACCCTCAAACGCCTGCGCGAAGGGCTGGAGACGATCGACACCCATGCACTGTTCGATGGCCGCAAAGCGGTGCTGTTCGCGGTTCCCGGCGCATTCACCCCTACCTGCTCGGCCCGTCACCTGCCTGGCTACGTCGAGCACTTCGAGGATTTCCGCAACCGCGGCATCGAAGTGTTCTGCATGGCGGTCAATGACCCGTTCGTGATGCAGGCCTGGGCCAAGAGCCAATCGGTGCCGGATGGGCTGCAGATGCTGTCCGACGGCAACGGCGACTTCACCCGTGCGTTGGGCCTGGAAATGGATGCCAGCGCGTCCGGCATGGGCATCCGTTCGCGTCGTTTTGCGTTGTACATCGAGAACGGCGTGGTCCGCGCTACCTACATCGAACAGCCAGGACAATTCGAGGTATCCGGGGCTGAGCATGTGCTCGCCCATCTCCCCACCTAGGGATTCAATAGAAGGAAAGGCCAGCCATGAGCAAGCAGCCCGCCGCCAAGTCGACAAAAACAACGCAGTTGGCAGGAATCACTGATCGGAAAACCCTGCGCGCCAACGCGCGCAAGAGCATCGAGGACGGTGCGGTAACGCCGACCTACAGTGCCAACCGCACGGCGGTGATCAAACTGCTCAATGACGCGCTGGCCACCGAATGGGTGTGCGTGCTGCGCTACTACCGGCACTACTACATGGCCAAGGGCATGCTGGCCGACTCGGTGAAAGCCGAGTTCCTGGAACACGCGCAGCAGGAGCAGGCACACGCCGCCCTGCTGTCCGAACGCATCGTGCAGCTGGGCGGTGAGCCCGACCTCAATCCGGACACCCTCACCGCCCGCGCCCATGCCGAGTACAAGGAAGGCGGCAACCTGCGCGACATGGTGCGCGAGAACCTGATCGCCGAGCGCATTGCCATCGACAGCTATCGCGAGATGATCAATTTCATCGGCGACAAGGACACCACCACCAAGCGCATCCTGGAGCAGATCTTGGCGCAGGAGGAGGAGCATGCTGATGAGTTCGCCGATCTACTGGAAGGCTGGATCGGCGAGTAAGCCGGCGGCTGGGTAGAGCCGAGCCATGCTCGGCTGAAGCCTTACCGGCAAACCCACGTTGTAGAGCCGAGCCATGCTCGGCTGAAGCCTTACCAGCAAACCCAGAGTTGTAGAGCCGAGCCATGCTCGGCTGGGGCTTTGCCAACAGTCCCAACGTTGTGGGAGCGGCGTAAACCGCGAAGCTGACAGCGCTGAAGTTGCAGGGAGCTTTGCAACCTGATTCATTTGTTGTTTCGCAGCTTACGCCGCTCCCACAAGCGCGGATTGCGTGGGAAGCTCCTGCCGAGCATGGCTCGGCACTACAGGGCTTTGCTTGGAAAGCTCCTGCCGAGCATGGCTCGGCACTACAGGGGCTTTGCTTGGAAAGCTCCTGCCGAGCATGGCTCGGCACTACAGGGGCTTTGCTTGGAAAGCCCCATGCCGAGCATGGCTCGGCACTACAGGGATTTGCTTGGAAAGCTCCTTGCCGAGCATGGCTCGGCACTACAGGGGCTTTGCTTGGAAAGCCCCTTGCCGAGCATGGCTCGGCACTACAGGGCTTTGTTTGGAAAGCTTCTGCCGAGCATGGCTCGGCACTACATAGTTGTTAGTTGGCTACGCGGAAGCGTACGCGCGTCCATGCGCCGTCGGCTGCCAACGCCGTCAGTGTGTGTTCGCCGGCATCGTTGAAATCGCGAGTGAAGGTGCGGCTGCCTTGCGTCTGGGCGATCCAGCGGCCGTCGAGCAGCCATTCAATCGTCGCCTCGCTGCCCAAGGCACGCAGCTGCAGGCGCGGGCCGTGCTGGGCGCCCGGCGGCCTAGCCAGCGTGGCCAGGTCATTCAAGCCCTCGATGTGCAGTACACCATCGGATTGCCGCCCGTCATCGGCGCAGTCCGATGCCAATGGCGGCAGGCTTTGCGCCTGCCTCTGTGCCACGGTCAGCCACGGCGAGGCCATCGCAGGCCAACGTGCGATCTCGCGGTCCTCGATCTGCGGATGGCCTTCGCAACCGGGCGACAGCCGCTGGCCAGTCTTCGCATCCACCTGGAAACGCATGCGCCCTGACTGCCAGAGCCGCGCCTCGCGCTCCGGGAAGCTTGGTGGCACCACGCCGTCCAACACCCAGGCGGGGAAACGGCGCTGACACATCGCTGCTGGCGTCTGTTCGGCAGCAATGCCCAACGGCCAACAGATCTCGACCTCGCTGACGCTGTCTGGCCGTGCCCGCACTGCGTTGTCAGCGGCCTGGCGCGGCAGGCTGTCGATGACCTCGAACATCAGCGGCAAGGCCGTCACCGCGCCGTATTGGCCGGGTAACGGCGTGCCATCCGGACGACCAACCCATACGCCGACCGTGTAGGAGCGTGTGCTGCCAATCGCCCAGGCATCTCGGTAGCCGTAACTGGTGCCAGTCTTCCATGCGACGCGCGGTCGGTTGCCTGTATCGAAAGTGTCTACTCCGTAACCGGGGCGCGGATTGGATTCGAGCACATCACGCACGATCCAAGCCGCACCCAGTGAAACCAACCGGCGCTCGATGCGTGGGTCTTTCGGCGTGTATCGAACGCGACCGGCGATACCCTCGCGATTCAACGCCGAGAACGCGCCGACCAGATCCTCCAGCCGAGCACCGGTGCCACCGAGAATCAGCGCAAGGCTGGGCTGGGTGCCGTGCGGAAAACGCAGATTGATGCCGGCATTGCCCAGCCTCGCCGCAAATCGCGATGGCCCAACGCGGTCCAGCAGATCCACCGAGGGCACATTCAAGGACAGCCGCAACGCCGTTGCCGCGCCGACCGGACCATTGAACGCCGCATCAAAGTTGCCCGGCCGGTAGCCACCAAAATTCTGCGGCGCATCGACGATCAGGCTTTCCGAATGGATCAGGCCGTCATCCAGGGCCATGCCATACAGGAACGGTTTGAGCGTTGAGCCTGGCGAGCGCCAGGCCTGCACCATGTCCACATGGCCGAGCCGCGCCTTGTCGGCGAAGGTGACCGAGCCGACATAGGCGCGCGCCTCCAGCGTAGTGTTGTCCATCACCAGCAGTGCGGCAGATGTGCGTTCGGGCAGCTGTGAGAAGTAGGAAGAGACACGTTCTTCCAGCGTGCGTTGCAGGCCGCTGTCGATGCTCGTTTCGATCTGCGGAACACGCGGATAGGTGCTACGCATGCGCTGCGCCAGCAAGGCGGCATGCAGGGGCTGCTGCAGTGAGCGCGCGACCACCGGCTCGATACGCGCGTCGGCCACATCATCGGCCGACCACACCTTGAGCTCAGCCATGCGTGCCAGCACCTTGTCGCGGGCGCGCTGCGCGGCCTCGGGATGGCGATCCGGGCGCAGCCGGCTCGGGGATTGTGGCAGCACCGCCAGCAATGCGGCCTCGGCCTGCGACAGATGCGTGGCCGACTTGCCCAGATAGGCCCAACTGGCCGCTTCCACGCCTTCGATGGTGCCGCCGTAAGGTGCGCGCTCCAGGTACAGATCGAGGATCTGCGACTTGCTCAGATGCAGTTCCAGCTGCAGCGCACGCAGCAGCTGTTTCACTTTGCCCCAGGGCGTACGCGTGTGCGGATCGAGGATGCGCGCGACCTGCATGGTCAGCGTGGAACCGCCGGAGACGATGCGCCGTTCCAGCAGCATCTGCTTGCCGGCGCGTGCAAGCGCCCACGGGTTGATGCCGGGGTGGCGCCAGAACCAGCGATCTTCGTAGGTCAACAAGGCCTGCAGGTACAGCGGCGAGATGGTCTTCGCGTCTGCCGGGTAACGCCACACGCCTTCGGCATCGGCGAAGGCGCGCAGCGGCGTGCCGTCACGCGCGACCACCAAGGTGCTGGTATCGCGTGATCTCGGTAGTGGTAGCGGGAATGCCAGGTCCAGCACCAGCAGCAATGTCAGCAGGGCGGCGAGCGCCCAGCGCAGGTTGCGGAGCGTAAAGACGGCGCGCACGCGGGTGCCAACGTGTTTCAGCCGGGAGGCGCGCGTTTTCAATGGGGATGATTGTTCAGACATTGCCTGTGGAGCTGGGGCGGAACGGCTTGGCCGCGGAAGAGCTTCCCCCTCCCCAGCCCTCCCCTTGCCGTTGGCAAAGGGAGGAAGCAGGAGCCGGTTACGGCTGCACCACCGTGATGGTGCTCGGACTGGAACGGCCCACGCCGCGCATGTCGGGACGGTACATGTCCTCGGCCAACGGCGGCGGCACCATGTAGGTACCCGGGGTGACCGCACGCACCAGATAGAACACGTGGGCAGTACTGCCGCGTGACAGCTTCAATGCAGCCACATAGCGGTCGTCGCGGAACTCCTCGTGCTTGACGTCGGCGGCGCTGGAGCGGTCACTCACCTTGACCTCACCCACCACCACGTCGGCCCACTGCTTGGCATCGCCGAGATTGAAGTTCTCGATTTCCAGGCCAGCCGGCAGCAGGTCGGTGAGCAATGCATCGGGCATGTTCGAGTTGGAGGTGACGCTGAGGCGCACGATCAGTGCCTCGCCTTCCTTCAATGGACGCGGCGTCCACGGCTTGCCGTCGGTGCCGAACCAGGAACGCTCGATGCCGATCACGCTGTTGTCCGGTGCCGGCGGCTGACGCGGGATGCCCGCAATGTCCAGGCTGGCGAACATCGGTGCCTCGCCCTGCGGCGAGAACCGTACGCCCTGCGCCAGCTGCGCCATGTCGAACACGCGACCAAAGGCCTTGCGAGCACTGATGTCCTCGACCTTGTCGCCAACCGCCAGTTCGCCGGACACCAGCTTCTTCTGGTTGGCCATCAAGGCCTTGCCAAGACGCGCCAGCGCCACCTGCTCCTGCGTACTGAGCCACATCAAGCCACTGCCACGGCGCACATCCAATGTACGACCGAGATCAATCACGCGCGCGTCGTACTCCGGCTTGGACAGCCCGCGTTCGTGCAACAACGCGATCATCAAGGCCTCATCTCGCAGGCGGGTGCCGTAGTCACCAAAGTACTCCGGACGGCTCGCGGTGGACTTGGCGAAGCCTGCGGCAATCGCTGCCTGACCACGCTTGCTATCACCCTGGATCGCCAGGGCCGCACCCAGATGCACCAGCGACAGGCCGGTCACCGCCTTGCTGCGCTCGTTGTCCCACAGCGTGCGCAGCGTACCCAGCGGCGCGCGGTTTACCCGTGCCAACACATAGCCGGAATAGGCCTGGTTGGCGAACTTCAGCCCATCGCGGCTATCGCTGCCGTAGAACTGGTTGCCGCCGCTGAGCAGGTCCTCGCTGATGCGGTTCAACGCTTTCTGCAGCACGTTTTCCGGCACCGCGAAGCCGGCGTCCTTGGCGTCCAGCAGGAACTCGGCGACATACGGCGTCAGTGCCGGATTGATGTAGTCGTCATCGCCCCACATCGAGAAGTTGCCGTTGGACACCTGCATCGAAGCCAGCCGGCCGAACGCGCCTTCCATGCGCTCGCGGCGGACCTTGGCGTCCAGACCATCGGCACCGAGCATCGCCGACGTCGCCTCATCCAGCATCAGCGCTGCATACCCCTTGCTGGTGGTCTGCTCGGCGCAGCCATAGGGATAGTTCAAGGCGCCCTGCAGGGCCGATGCGAACGGGATCGGCGGCAAGGCACTGACCAGCATGCGCGCATTGACCGAACCGCCCATCAGCCCATTGGCAAAGCTGCTGTCCAGGGTGATCGGCGCCAGCGGATCCAACGTGCGGGTCTGCGAGCGCAGCACCGACGGCCACGCCGCACGCACTGGCAGCTCGTAGCGACGGTCCACCTTGAAGCCATTGCCGTCCACCCGCACCCGCACCTTGGCCACGCTATAGCCTTCCTGCGCGGTCAGCGGGAAGCTCAGCGTGCTCTTGGCATCCGCCGCCAGTTGCACCGTGCGGGTCGATTCGCCAATGCCCAGCGGGCCTTCACCGTCCACACGCACATTGAACTCGCCGGGCTTGCCGGTGAAGTTCTGCACGTCGAGGGTGACCGTACTGCGGTCGCCCGGTGCCATCACCCGCGGCATGCTGGCTTCGGCCAGGATCGGCGCACGCACCAGCGTCTCCACATCACGGTTGCCGTAGCGGTCGGCCGAATAAACCATCGTCGACACGCGCAAGGTGCCGTTGAAATCCGGCACCTGCAGCTGCACCCGCGCATTGCCCTTGGCATCCAGCGCCACCGGGCCAGAGAACAGGTCCACGGTCTGCACGCGCGCGGTCGGCCGCTTGGCCTGCGGCAAGGCCGCCAAGGCCATGTCGCCGCCGAACTTCAACTTGCCGCTATTGCCCTCGAAACTCTCGATCACGCGACCATAGATGTCATAGGCATCCACGCCCAGCCGACGCTGCGCGAAGAAGTGCCCAGGCGCATCCGGCACCGGGAAGCGGGTGATGTTGAGGATGCCCACATCCACCGCCGAGACAGTGACGTGCGCCGGCTTGCCGGCCAGTTCGGGCGCGCTGACAGTGACCGTCATCGGCTGCTCCGGACGCATCTGCTTGGGCGCGATCAAACCGACCGCGACCCGCCGGTCGCGACGGTCCATCGGCACATGCGCCACGCCGACGGCACGCGCCGGGGTGATCTTGCTGGGCGCACTGCCACCACGGAACACCAGTGCGGTGATGTAGACATCGTGCCGCTCCCAGTCCTTGGTCACCGGGATTTCAAAGGTACTGCCCGGCTTGGCATCGATGTCCTGCACGTACAGCATGCGATCGCTTTCGACCATCAGCACGCCACGACCGGCATGCGGCGGAGTCAGCGTGACCTTGACGGTGTCGCCTGCGCGATAAGCGGTCTTGTCCAGCGACAGCTTGACCTTGTCAGGGCGGGCATCCAGCCCACGGTTCTGATCGTCCCAGCTCCAACCGGCGCGGAACGGATAGCGCATGGTCAGGCCGGTGGCCGGATCGAAAACGTCCACCCGGTACTCGCCCCATTCGACCGGGAAGTCGAAGCGGGCTGAGGTCGCACCGGCGTCGATGGTGCGGGTTTCCTTGTTCTCGAAGCGGCGGGTGAAGTCGTAATCCCAGCGGTTGTCGGTATAAGTCCAGTGGTAGTCGCGCAACTCGCGCACCAGGGTGACTTTCAGGCCCTTGGCCGGCTGCGGCTTGCCATCGGCATCCACCCGCATCAGCTCGAAGCGCGCATTGGCATTGGCATCGGCGCCATCGGCATCGTTGAACAAGGGGCGCACGGCGACCAGCGCCGGTGCCGGCCACATTACCCGTTTCAAGGTGCGGGTAACGGTGCGACCGCCAGTTTCGTAGACACTGCCAGACAGCAGCGCAGCCACGGTAGTGCCCTTGCCCGCCTCGGCCGGCAGCGCAACGTCTTCGCGCAGCTTGCCGTCCTTGGGCAGGGTGGTATCGATCACATCATTGGCTTCGCGCGGCAACTGCACGGTCGGGTCGCCGAAGAACCAGCCCGGCATCGACTCGACCGGGTGCTGCTCCACCGCCACCGCCATTCGCGCGGTGAAGCGGTTGCCGTCGGCCGGTGCGCCATACAGATAGGCCGCATCAGCCTGCAGCTTCAGCGCCTCGCCCGGCTTCAGCGTCTTCTGTGCGCTGGCCAGGTCCAGCTTCATCCGCTCGGGCAGGAATTCCTCGATGCGCAGGGTCATGCCCTGCACCGCTTCCTTGCTGGCCGGATCGGTACGGAACTCGACGGTCCAGCGCCCGGTTGGTGCTTCCACCGGGATGGTCTGCTCGAACGCGAAATAGCCCTGCTCGCCCGGCTGCAGGCGGGTCTCGCGGAAGGTCTTGCCGTCCGGCTGCTTGAGCCGCAGGAACACCGGCTGGCCGCCGGTGGCCGGCCCGGCCAGGGTCTTGCCGTCGTTGTCGCGCAGCAGCGCGGAGATGCGCACGGTCTCGCCCGGGCGGTACAGGTCACGCCCGGACCAGGCGAATACGTCGAAGTTGGCGTTCTGGCGCCCGGCCACGGCGAACTCGCTCAGGTCCAGCGCCGGCTGGTTGAACGGCAGCATGGTGGTATCGCTGCCGCTGCTGGCAACCAGCACGTGGGCGGCATCCAGGGTGTAGTTGAGCAAAGCATTGCCGTTGCCGTCGGTCTGGCCACGGAGGATGACCTCGCCCTTGCCGTCGATGACCTTCAGCTCGACCTTCTTGGCTGGCGAACCGTCGGCCAACGAAGCGGTATGGACGAACAGCTTGTCCTTGTAGGCACGGGTATGCAGGCCGATGTCGCTGACGGTGAAGAACGAGGTATCGAATTCGTTGTCGAAACTGCCGGTGCGCTTCATCACCGCGAAGTACAGGCCGGGCTGCTGCAGCTCCTTCACGTCCTGGATCGGCAGATAGGTCAGCACCCGCTCGTTCTGCTTGCCACCCAGGATGAAGCGGTTGACGTAGACCGGCTCGGCCAGTTGGTTGAGCGGGGTCTTGTCACCGTATTCGCTGTCCAGCTCCCAACTGCCACGGCGACCGCCGCGCTGGTACTGGCTGAAGAAGCTGGGCAGGTCCTTTTCGCGCACGCGCAGGAACTCGACATCCACCTCCGGCACGTTCACCGAAACCACCGGCAGGCCGCGGCTCTCGCGCGCCGGCAGCACGCTGCCCTGCGAGGCAAAGCCAACCGCAGGATCCAGCTCGCCGGTGAAGACCTTCTGCTTCACTTCCGTGCCCAACCGGTTGCCATCAGCGGCCAGCAGGTCGGCAGAGATGATCAGCGTGTATTCCTTGGCCGCCTCCACATAGGGATAGCGCAGGGTCTTGCCGTCATCGGACAGCGACCAGCTGCTGTCCTCGTTGCCAACCTTCTCCTCGAAGCGCAGCAACTTGTCGAAGTCCTGGGTGCCGACCAGCGGGCGCGAGAACTCCACCGCCAGCGCAAGGCCGTCGCCACCCTTCTGGTCAGGGTAGGCGCGCAGCATGGCGAAACCCTTGACCTCTTCCTGCTTGGTCTGGATCGCCTCACCGCTGGCCCCGGGCAGCTGCCCGGTTTCGTTCCTGCTGCATCCTGCAACCAAGGCCAGCGCCACCAAGGCGGCCGCAGCCCAACGCATATGCTTCAACATCCTGTTACCCATGGCGTCCTCCCGCAGATCGCCGGAGTATAACCAGCGGGCATGTAAGGACTTGTGTAGCGATGAGCCCTCTACAGGGGATTCGTCTGGAAGCTGGTCCGCCATGCGGCACCTGATCCTTCCGAGTTTCCACTACCGCCAAAAAGAAGAGGGCCGCTGATTTCAGCGACCCTCACCGCGTTTGACGTCCATACCAGCAAGACATGGAAACTCAGAACGCATCACCCGGCACACGGACCCAGCCTTCCATCAGGATGCGGGCACTGCGGCTCATCACCGCCTTGGTGACGGTCCATTGGCCATCAACCAGCGCGACCGCGGCACCCACGCGCAGCGTGCCGGAGGGATGGCCGAAACGCACCGCATCACGCTGGCCACCACCGGCGGCCAGGTTGACCAACGTGCCCGGCACTGCCGCTGCCGTGGCGATGGCCACCGAGGCGGTGCCCATCATCGCGTGGTGCAGCTTGCCCATCGACATGGCACGGGCATTGAGGTCGATGTCGGCGGCGTGGATCTGCTTGCTGCCGCTGGAGACGTAGTCGAGCGGCGGCGCCACGAAGGCTACCTTGGGCGTGTGCTGACGCTTGAGAGCTTCTTCCGGCGTCTTGATCAGGCCCATGCGCAGCGCGCCAGCGACACGGATCGCTTCAAGCTTCGCCAACGCCGCCTTGTCGTCATTGATGGCCGGCTGCAGCTCGGCACCGGTGTAGCCGATGTCCGCTGCATTGATGAAGACCGTGGGAATACCCGCGGTGATCATCGTCGCCTGCAGCTTGCCAACACCCGGCACATCGAGCTCGTCGATCAGGTTGCCGGTGGGAAACATCGCGCCGCCGCCCTCGCCTTCGCCCTCATCGGCCGGGTCGATGAACTCCAGCACGATTTCTGCTGCCGGGAAGGTGACGCCATCGAGATCGAAATCACCGGTTTCCTGCACCTGGCCGTTGGTGATGGGAACGTGGGCGATGATGGTCTTGTTGATGTTGGCCTGCCAGATACGCACCGCGCAGATGCCGTTCTCGGGGACCCGGGCCGGATCGACATAGCCAGCGTGCAGCGCGAACGCGCCCGCACCGGTCGACAGGTTGCCGCAGTTACCGGACCAGTCGACGAAGTCGGTGTCGATCGACACCTGCCCGTACAGGTAATCCACATCGTGATCAGGCTTGCTGCTGGGCGAGATGATCACGCACTTGCTGGTGCTGGAGGTGGCGCCGCCCATGCCATCGGTGTGCTTGGCGTACGGGTCTGGCGAGCCGATTACCCGCTGTAACAGGTGGTCACGTGCCGGACCCGGCTGTTGGGCGCTGGCCGGGAGATCTTCCAGGCGGAAAAACACGCCCTTGGAGGTGCCGCCGCGCATGTAGGTTGCCGGGATCTTGATCTGGGGGATGTGGGACATGGTGCGGGTTTCCTTGCTTCGATCTTGAAATGGAGGTTCGGAGACAGCACGCGCCGCCCCTGCCCTCACCCCAACCCCCGCTCCGCGCCCCGGCCCTTGCGCTGGCGCAAGGGCGTTCGTGGGGCCGCGAACCAGGGGTTCGCTTGCAGGCCCCCTCACCCCGCGCGCGGGAGAGGGGCTCTGGCGTCATGCGTTTGCCGATTCCAGGAAGTCCTGCGCAAACCGCTGCAGCACGCCGCCGGCCTCGTAGATCGCGACTTCCTCGTCCGAATCCAGACGGCAGGTCATCGGCACCTTCAGCACTTCACCGTTGCGACGGGTGATGACCAGGGTCAGATCGGTACGCGGGGTTCGCAGGCCGATCACGTCGTAGCTCTCGGTGCCATCGATGCCCAGGGTGTTGCGGTTGGTGCCGGGCTTGAACTCCAGCGGCAGCACGCCCATGCCGATCAGGTTGGTACGGTGAATCCGCTCGAAGCCTTCGGCGGCAATCGCTTCAACACCGGCCAAGCGCACACCCTTGGCGGCCCAGTCACGCGAGCTGCCCTGGCCGTAATCCGCACCGGCAATGATGATCAGCGGCTGCTTGCGCTCCATGTAGGTTTCAATCGCTTCCCACATGCGCATGACCTTGCCTTCCGGCTCCACCCGCGCCAGCGAGCCCTGCTTCACGCTGCCGTCCTCGTTGCGCACCATCTCGTTGAACAGCTTGGGATTGGCGAAGGTGGCGCGCTGCGCGGTGAGGTGGTCGCCGCGGTGGGTGGCGTAGGAATTGAAGTCCTCTTCGGGCAGGCCCATCTTGGCCAGGTACTCACCCGCGGCACTGGACAGCAGGATCGCGTTGGACGGCGACAGGTGGTCGGTGGTGATGTTGTCCGGCAGCACCGCCAGCGGCAGCATGCCGCGCAGCGTGCGCTCACCGGCCAATGCACCCTCCCAATACGGCGGGCGGCGGATATAGGTGCTCTGCGGGCGCCAGTCGTACAGCGGGCTGACCTTCTCGCCATGCTCGACGCGGACGTTGAACATCGGGTTGTAGACCTTGCGGAACTGCTCCGGCTTCACCGCCGCCTTCACTACCGCATCGATCTCGGCGTCGCTCGGCCAGATGTCCTTCAGGCGCACTTCGTTGCCCTGCCCATCCACACCCAGCACGTCCTTCTCGATGTCGAAGCGCACGGTACCGGCGATGGCGTAAGCGATCACCAGCGGTGGCGAAGCGAGGAAGGCCTGCTTGGCATACGGGTGGATGCGGCCATCGAAGTTGCGGTTGCCTGACAGCACTGCGGTCGCGTACAGGTCGCGATCGATGATCTCCTGCTGGATATTCGGGTCCAGCGCGCCGCTCATGCCATTACAGGTGGTGCAGGCGAAAGCGACGATGCCGAAGCCCAACTTCTCCAGGTCCGGCAGCAGACCAGCCTCTTCCAGATACAGCTGCACCGCCTTGGAACCCGGCGCCAGCGACGACTTCACCCACGGCTTGCGGGTCAAACCGCGCGCATTGGCGTTGCGCGCCAGCAGCGCGGCGGCAATCACGTTGCGCGGGTTGGAAGTGTTGGTGCAACTGGTGATGGCGGCGATGATCACCGCGCCATCCGGCATCAGGCCCTCGGCTTCCTCGCCCTTGCCGCTGAGCAGCTTGGCTTCGTCGGCGATGCCCCGCTCGGCCAGGTCCGACACCGGCAGACGCTTGTGCGGGTTGCTGGGGCCGGCCATGTTGCGCACCACGCTGGACAGGTCGAACTCAACAACGCGCTCGTACTGCGCGGTTTCCAGTGCGTCCGCCCACAGACCGGTGGTCCTGGCGTAGTTCTCGACCAGCGCGATCTGCGCTTCCTCGCGGCCGGTCAGGCGCAGGTAATCGATGGTCTGCTGATCGATGTAGAACATCGCCGCGGTTGCACCGTATTCCGGGCACATATTGGAGATGGTGGCGCGGTCACCGATGGTCAGTGCGGCAGCGCCTTCACCGAAGAACTCCAGGTAGGCACCAACCACACGTTCCTTGCGCAGGAACTCGGTGATCGCCAGCACCACGTCGGTGGCGGTGATGTTCGGCTGCGGCTTGCCGCTCAGCTTGACGCCGATGATATCGGGCAGGCGCATCCACGAGGCACGGCCGAGCATCACGTTCTCGGCTTCCAGCCCGCCCACGCCAATGGCGATCACACCCAGCGCATCCACATGCGGGGTGTGGCTGTCGGTGCCAACACAGGTATCCGGGAAGGCAACCCCGCCCTGCTGGTAGATCACCGGCGACATCTTCTCCAGATTGATCTGGTGCATGATGCCGTTGCCCGGCGGAATCACATCGACGTTCTCGAAGGCCAGCTTGGTCCAGTCGATGAAGTGGAAGCGGTCTTCGTTGCGGCGGTCTTCGATGGCGCGGTTCTTGTTGAACGCGTCCGGATCATAGCCACCGCATTCAACGGCCAGTGAGTGATCGACGATCAGCTGCACCGGCACCACCGGATTGACCTTGGCCGGATCACCGCCCTTGTCGGCGATGGCGTCACGCAGACCCGCCAGGTCGACCAATGCAGTCTGGCCGAGGATGTCGTGGCAGACCACGCGTGCCGGGAACCAGGGGAAATCAAGGTCGCGCTTGCGCTCGATCAGCTGCTTGAGCGAATCGGTGAGCGTGGCCGGGTTGCAGCGGCGCACCAGGTTTTCGGCCAGCACGCGCGAGGTATAGGGCAGCGTGGCGTAGGCGCCGGGCTGGATGGCATCGACTGCGGCGCGCGCATCGAAGTAGTCGAGCGTGCTGCCTGCGAGGTGTTTGCGGTGATCGGTATTCATGGCTGGCCTGTGAGGGTCTGGGCTTGCTGGTGTTGCGGTGGATTGCTCGCGGATGCATGCAATTGCAGCAATCCCACAGCAACACTTGGAACCTGAGGTTTCCCTTCTCCCGCTTGCGGGGGAAGGTGCCCGAAGGGCGGATGGGGGGAGCTTTGGCTTTGGCTTTGGCTTTGGCTTCGGCTTTGCTTCGCTTTTTCTATGGGCTTGAAGCGCGCTGTACGTGCTAGAAGCTTCCCCTCACCCCAACCCCTCTCCCGCAGGCGGGAGAGGGGCTTTATCTCGCTTGTGGCGGAGATGGTGCAGGCGTCATCTCGCTTGTGGCGGAGATGGCTTTGGCTTCATCAAGCGCGCTTATCCAAGGGCACGAAGGTCTGATCGTCCGGCCCGGTGTAATTCGCGCTCGGGCGGATGATCTTGCCGTCGATGCGCTGCTCGATGATGTGCGCGCTCCAACCAGCGGTACGCGCGATCACGAACAGGGGAGTGAACATCGCGGTCGGCACGCCCATCATGTGGTAGCTGACGGCGCTGAACCAATCCAGGTTCGGGAACATTTTCTTGATGTCCCACATCACCGACTCCAGACGCTCGGCGATGTCGTACATCTTCATGTTTTCCTGCTCGGCCGACAGCTCGCGCGAGACGTCCTTGATCACCTTGTTGCGGGGATCGGACACGGTGTAGACCGGGTGACCAAAACCGATCACCACTTCCTTGCGCTCGACGCGGGCTTTGATGTCAGCCTCGGCTTCATCCGGGGTTTCATAGCGCTTCTGCACTTCGAAGGCGACTTCGTTGGCACCGCCGTGCTTCGGTCCGCGCAGTGCGCCGATACCGCCGGTGATGGCGCTGTACATGTCGCTGCCGGTGCCGGCGATGACGCGGCAGGCGAAGGTCGAGGCGTTGAATTCGTGTTCTGCGTACAGGATCAGGCTGGTGTGCATGGCCTTGACCCAGGACTCGCGCGGCTGCTCGCCGTGCAGCAGGTGCAGGAAGTGGCCGCCGATCGAGTCATCGTCGGTCTCCACGTCGATGACCTTGCCGTTGTGGCTCCAGTGGTACCAGTACAGCAGCATCGAACCCAGCGATGCCATCAGCTTGTCGGCGATGTCGCGGGCGCCCGGGTGGTTGTGGTCGTCCTTCTCCGGCGACACGCAGCCCAGCACGGAAACGCCGGTGCGCATCACGTCCATCGGGTGCGCCGATGGCGGCAGTTCTTCCAGCGCGGCCTTCACCGATGCCGGGATGCCACGCAGCGCCTTCAGCTTGGCCTTGTAGGCACGCAGTTCGGCCTTGTTCGGCAGCTTGCCATGCACCAGCAGGTGGGCGATTTCCTCGAACTCACTGGTGTTGGCCAGGTCCAGGATGTCGTAACCACGGTAGTGCAGGTCGTTGCCGCTGCGGCCAACGGTACACAGGGCGGTGTTACCGGCGGCGGTGCCGGACAGGGCGACGGACTTCTTCGGCTTGAACGCGGGTGCGGTGGTGGATTCAGACATGGTGTGAACCTCGATCAGATGCGGGATTTTCGCTCCCCTCTCCCGCTTGCGGGAGAGGGGCTGGGGGTGAGGGCCGCCTGCTGCAGCCCAATCAATCACTTCTTCGCAGCAAACGTCTTGTCCAGGCTGCGCTCGAATTCGTGGTAACCGATCCGGTCATACAGCTCCTCGCGGGTCTGCATCCTGTCCACCACATTACGCTGGTGGCCGTCGCGACGGATGGCTTCATAAACATTCTCGGCGGCCTTGTTGGCTGCACGGAATGCCGACAGTGGGAACAGCTGCATCGCCACACCGGCCGAGGCCAGTTCATCACGACTGAACAGCGGGGTGGCGCCGAATTCAGTGATGTTGGCCAACAACGGCACCTTCACTGCGTCGGCGAAGCGCTTATAGGTCTCCAGGTCGTAAGCGGCCTCGGCAAAGATGCCGTCGGCGCCTGCTTCCACGCAGGCCAGCGCGCGTTCGATGGCGGCGTCCACACCTTCCATCTGGATGGCGTCGGTACGGGCGATCAGGAAGAAATCCGGGTCAGTCTTGGCATCAGCTGCAGCCTTCACCCGATCAACCATTTCACCCTGCGAGACGATTTCCTTGCCGGGACGGTGACCACAACGCTTGGCCCCCACCTGGTCTTCGATATGACAAGCAGCCGCGCCGGCCTTGATCAGCGACTTCACCGTGCGCGCGATATTGAACGCGCTCGGGCCGAAACCAGTGTCGATATCGACCATCAACGGCAGGTCGCAGACGTCGCTGATGCGGCGCACGTCGATCAGCACGTCTTCCATCGTATTGATGCCCAGGTCAGGCAGGCCCAGCGAGCCAGCGGCAACGCCGCCGCCGGACAGGTAGATGGCGCGGTAACCGGCGCGCTTGGCCAGCAGGGCGTGGTTGGCATTGATCGCGCCCACCACCTGCAAGGGGGATTCGGCGGCCAGTGCGGCGCGGAATGCAGCGCCGGCGGAAGAACGACTCATGGGATGGCTCCTGGCTTGTGGCTGGGCGGTGGCGAGCATGCCATTCCGCTGTGACGACTAATCTGTCACCATCAGATGCATTGATCAATCTTGATTCAATAAATCAACCTATTGAATACGCCATGCCAGACGCCCTCGATCCCGAACTGATACCCGCCAGTGAAGCCTGTGCCCTGCTCGGCATCAGCGCCGCCACGCTATACGCCTATGTCAGCCGCGGCCTGCTCAGCTCGCGCCCGGGCACATCCGCCCGCAGCAGGGTGTACCTGCGGGCGGAAGTCGAACGCCTGGCGCAGCGCAAGCAGGCCGGGCGCGGCGCCGAACGCGGCGCTGCACAAAGTCTGGATCGCGGCTTGCCGGTGCTGGAAACCCGCATCTCGCTGATCCGCCCGGATGCGCCCTATTACCGTGGCCGTTCTGCCGTGGCTGCCGCGCAGGCAGGCGCAACGCTGGAAGACATCGCGCGGCTGCTATGGGAGTGCGAGGAGCAAGACCCGTTCGCTTCGACCACCCTGCCCTCCTGGCCGTCGCGCATTGCCAGCTTGGCGCTTGATGGCAGTCTTCCGCCGGTGGAACGCGCAATGGCGTGCATCCCGCTGCTGGCACTGGAACAACGCCAATCGCTCAACGCCGTCGCCTCGGTACGCCGCGAGGTCGCAGCAATGCTGCTGCGTCAGAACGCAGCTTTGCTGGTCGGCACCGAACCGGACGCGCGACCAGTACATCGCTTATTGGCCGACGCGTGGATGCCTGGCAATGCAGCCTTCGCTGAGCTGGTGCGCTCGGCGCTGGTGTTGTGCGCCGATCACGAATTGAATGTTTCCGCGTTTGCAGCGCGCGTGGTTGCCTCAACCGGCGCGCATCTACATGCAACGGTGAGTGCTGGATTGGCAGCCCTGTCCGGTCCACGCCACGGCGGTGCGACCGCGCGCGCGCATGCCTTGCTGGTGGATGCCGAAGCCAGTGGGTCACCTGCCGCCTTCATTGCCGAACGTTGGCGGCGCGGCGACGAACTACCCGGCTTCAATCATCTGCTGTATCCCGATGGTGATCCACGCGGTGCCGAAGTACTACGTCAGTTGCGTGAGCTAAGCGGTGATTCGCCGCGCATGCGGCATGTGGAAGCGGTTTTGGCTGCTACCGAAGAAGTCAGCGGACAGCGACCGAATATTGACGGGATGCTGGGGGCTATCTGCTATGTCCATGAACTGCCAGGCGCGCATGCGTTGGTGATGTTCGCCACTGCACGACTTACCGGATGGTTGGCGCATGCGTTGGAGCAGCAGGCACTTGGCACCTTGATACGACCACGTGCGCGCTACACCGGGCTTGCGCCGAGAGGCTGACACTGAGGTTGTAGGAGCGGCGTAAGCCGCGAAGCCAATGCTGGTTGAGCCGTACTGCTGTTTGTCATCAGACATTGTCGCCGGTTAGCTTTCACCGGCTTCGCGACTGACGCCGCTCCCACAGCCGGTAGTTGTGCCGTGATTGCAGATTGATTGGCGGCTGGGCTGTTGTGAGCTTCGCGGCTTACGCCACTCCTACAAGGCCCCTGCCCGCTTTGACCATTGATTGATGATCTGCGCTATCGCCTGCACACCATCGGTCAAGGCCGCCGGCCCAGGCTGCAGGATCAGCGGCGATTTGATCTCATGCAGTTCACCGTCTCGCACGGCATTGATTGCCTCCCAACCCGGTCGTGCAGCCACCCGCTCGGGGCGGAACTTCTTGCCGCACCATGAGCCGATGATGATGTCCGGGTTGCGCGCGATCACCGGGTCACCATTGGCAAGGATGCGCGCCTTGGCCAGCGGCTCGCGCGATAATTCCGGAAACACATCAATGCCGCCGGCAATCTCCACCAGCTCGGCGCCCCACTGGATACCGGTGATGATGGGCTCATCCCATTCCTCGACATAGACGCGCGGGCGCTGCGGCAATTTTGCCGCCTGCCCGGCTATCGCATCCAATCCTCGTTGCAGCTCGTCCGCATAGGCATTGGCACGCGCTGCCACGCCAACCAACCCACCAAGCCGGCGGATGTAGTCAATGATGCCGGCCACGCTGCGGTGATTGGCAATCCACACTTCCACACCGTTGCGTATCAACTCGGCGGCGATATCGGCCTGGATGTCGGAGAAGCCAATCGCCAGGTCGGGCTTCAGCTTGAGGATCTCGCCGACCTTGGCGCTGGTGAAGGCGCTGACCTTGGGTTTGTCGCGGCGCGCCTCGGGCGGCCGCACGGTGAAGCCGCTGATGCCGACGATGCGGTCCTGCTCGCCCAATGCGTAAAGCGTTTCGGTCGGCTCTTCGGTCAGACAGACAATGCGGCGCGGGCCAATCATGCCGATGCTCCCTTTGCCATTACGGGAACAACATCCGCTTGCCCCACTCACCGGCCGCGTCGGCCTCATAGCACCAGCGCTCATGCAGGCGGAAGTCGGCGCCGTACCAGAACTCGATGCGTCGCGGCACCACGCGCACCCCGCCCCAGCCATCCGGACGCGGCACGTCACGACCTTCAAAGCGGGCCTCGAAATTGGCCAATCGCTGCTCGAACTCCTCGCGCGATGCCAGCGGCTGTGACTGCACCGATGCCCAGGCACCGATCTGGCTCATACGCGGACGGCTGGCGAAGTAGGCATCAGATTCGGCGGCGGATACCAGCTGCGCGTCGCCTTCGATGCGCACCTGGATACCGGCCTCGCGCAGACTGCGCCACAGGAACAACAACGCCGCTGCCCGGTTGTCGTGCAGTTCGCGGCCCTTGCGGCTGTCCAGATGCGTGTAGAACACAAAGCCGCGCTCGTCGAAGGCCTTCAGCAACACCGTGCGCGCCGACGGGCGGCCATCGATGTCGGCGGTGGCAACCGTCATCGCGGTGGCATCGATCTCCTTGCCAGCCTTCGCCTCTTCAAACAATGCGGCGAAAGTCGAAAGCGCTTCTGCGTAAAGATTGGTCATGGTCCTGCTTCGTAGGGCACGTGTTTGGGCTATTGTGGCGGCATGTCCCCCGTTCCGCACAGTTTTTCCCAACGCCGCTTTGCGCCGACACTGGTCGCACAGGCGTTGGACGATGCGCTGGCCAGTACCAACGGCACGCCGGTACTGGCAATCAGTGGTGTGCAAGGCAGCGGCAAGTCCACGCTGGCCGCGCAGATCGTGGATCTGGCGCGCACGCGCGGCCTGTGTGCGGCGGCAGTGTCCATCGATGACACCTACCTGACCCGTGCGCAGCGGCAACGGCTTGCTGATCGCGTACATCCCTTGCTTGCCACGCGTGGACCGCCGGGCACGCATGACCTGGCACTGGCGATGGCCACGCTGGATGCGGCCAAGGCCGGGCAAGGCTTCCTGCTGCCGCGCTTTGACAAACTCGCCGATGAACGGGTGCCGGAAGCACAGTGGAAGAAAATCGAGCAACCGCTGGACCTGCTGGTGTTCGAGGGCTGGTTCCTGGGCACGCCGGCAGAAGCCGACGATGCGCTGCAGGTGCCCTTGAACGCGCTGGAACGCGAGGCCGATGCCGATGGTCGCTGGCGGCGCTGGTGCAACCAGTCACTGGCCGAGCACTACCCCGGCCTGTGGCAGCGTTTTGACCGGCTGTGGATGCTGCAACCGCCAAGCTTCGCGGTGGTGCCGCACTGGCGCTGGCAGCAGGAGCAGGCGCTGCAGCAGGCATCGCCTGGCCGCAGCAGCATGACAAGGCCGCAACTGGAACGCTTCGTGCAGTTCTACGAGCGCATCAGCCGACAGGCGCTGCGTACCCTGCCCGGCATCGCCGACCGGGTGATTGCGCTGGATGCGCAACGGCAGCCGCTGGCAGACCAACAGGGCTGACGCGGCCCGGCCAGCCGCACCACAACGGCTTCGCATGAACGGCTCGACGGCGCTGGCGCCGCCGAGCCCTTGCCGATGCGTGCCCAGCTTGGGCAGCGGGCACCCACCGCGCGATTACCGCAACGGCATCATTGCACCAGGAAAGTGATCCGCAGGTTGACCCGCCATTCGATGATGTTGCCGTCGCCGTCGGTGACAACCTTGGTCTCGTTGACCCACGCGCCCTGGATGCCCTTGACCGTCTCGGCCACTTTCTTGATGCCGCTGCGCACCGCATCCTCGACACTGGTTTTGGAGGACGCGCTGACTTCAATGATTTTCGCCACTGACATGTCCAACTCCTTGGTTGCACCACGAACCATTCGTGGAGCTGCCGAGCTTGGCTGCTACCGTGTTAAGGCACTGACACGAGGTGCTAGCATCTTCCAGCAATGAATCCCGCCCCCAATCTCATCCTGGTCGGCCCCATGGGCGCCGGCAAAACCAGCATCGGCCGTCGCCTCGCCGAGCGTTTCGGGCTGGCATTCGTGGATGCCGACCAAGCCATCGTCGATGACGTCGGCTCCAGCATTCCTGCCATTTTCGAGAACGTCGGCGAAGCCGGCTTCCGTGCCCACGAAAAACGGGTCCTGTCCTGTCTGTTGGACGGCAACGGCCAGCTGATCTCGACCGGCGGCGGCAGCGTGCTCGACCCTGAGAACCGTGAGCGCATCCGCGCCCGCGGTTTCGTGGTCTACCTGCGAGTCAGCGTGGCCTCGCAGCTGGCTCGCCTGCACCGCGACAAGACCCGGCCCTTGCTGCAGCGTGAGGACCGCGAGCAGGTGCTGCACGCCATGGCCGAAATCCGCGACCCGCTTTACCGCGACGTGGCCGACCTGATCATCGATACCGACCTTTACACCCCCGCCGACGCCACCGCGCACACCGTCACCCGGCTTGCCGCGCAATGGAAGATTCTGGAACCGACCCGTATGACCGCCCCCACCCGCACCGTCGCCGTCGGCGGCGAACACCCCTACCAGATCCACATCGGCCCGGGTCTGCTGTCCCAGGCCGAAACGCTGATCAGCGCCATCCGCGGCCGTCACGTGCTGCTGGTCAGCGACGACACCGTTGCACCGCTGTATCTGACCCAGGTGCAAACCGCGCTGCTGGCCGCCCGCCCCGACCTGAAGATCGGCCAGCACGTCATTCCAGCCGGCGAGGCCTCCAAGACCCTGGACAATTTCGCTGGCGCGATCAACGCGCTGGCAAGCCTGGGCGCCACCCGCGATGCCTGCGTGCTCGCCCTCGGCGGCGGCGTGGTCGGCGACCTGGCCGGCTTTGCGGCGGCCTGCTGGATGCGCGGTGTGGACTGCGTGCAGTTGCCCACCACCTTGCTGTCGATGGTGGACTCCTCGGTCGGCGGCAAGACCGCGGTGGATATCCCGCAGGGCAAGAACCTGGTCGGCGCCTTCCACCCGCCGCGCGCGGTCGTCGCTGATACCGCAGCGCTGCGCACCCTGCCGCTGCGCGAGCTGCGTGCCGGGTTGGCGGAAGTCATCAAGTACGGCGCCATCCGCGACCCGCTGTTCTTCCAATGGCTGCAGGCCGAACGCCAGGCACTGCTGGCCGGCGACGACGGCGCGATGGCCCAGGCCATCGCCCGCAGCTGCGAGCACAAGGCCGAGATCGTCGCGCGTGACCCGCTGGAGAAGGGCGAACGCGCCCTGCTGAACCTCGGCCACACCTTCGGCCATGCGATTGAAACCGCGCAGGGCTACGGCGCACCGGGTAACGACAACCTCAACCATGGTGAGGCGGTAGCAGTTGGCATGGTGTTGGCGGCCAAGCTGTCGGCGGCCCTGGGCATGGCCGATGCGGCGGATACCGAGGTACTGCGAGCGCTGCTGGAGGCTTATGGCCTGCCGACGGCAATCCCCGCGGGCTTGGATGCCGAGGCGCTGCTTGGGCATATGCGGCTGGACAAGAAGAACATCGCCGGGCGCCTGCGACTGGTGCTGTGGCGCGGCATCGGCAAGGCCGAGGTGGTGCCGGATGTGGATGAGGCTGCGGTGTTGGATGTGCTGCGGCTGGGCTGAGCGGCAAGTCAAAGGCTTACCCCTCCCCAACCCTCCCCTGCTACGCAAGGGAGGGGAAGAGCAGGCATGGTCGTGATCTGACAGATCGCAGTGGATGGCCCCCTCCCTTGCGCAGCAGGGGAGGGTTGGGGAGGGGTAGCACTTCGCAGCAAACCCCAAAACCAGCCCAAAACCCGCACACCGGCTACAATCGCCGCCATGCGCGTCCTACTGCAACAGCCGCCCAGCGGCAAAGAAGCCCCCCGCTACGTACAGCTTTCCCTGGTGCCCGACCTGCTCGGCGGCTGGGAGCTGCTGCGTGAGAGCGGCCAGACCGGTGGCCGCATCCAGCTGCGCCGCGAGCTGTTCCTGCAGCACGACGACGCCATCCATGCCTTCGAAAAGGCCCGCGATGGCCAGATCAAGAAAGGCTTCCAGGTGATGTTCACCGCCGGCCAGCCCGCGCCCTGAATCCCGCATTTCCTGCAGGTGCGCCGCAGCGCGCCTGCGGTTCTTACCCCAGGAGTTCCATGTGACCAGCCCACTTCGCAATGACCGCTTCCTGCGCGCCCTGCGCCGCGAGCCTGTGGACTACACCCCCGTCTGGCTGATGCGCCAGGCCGGCCGCTACCTGCCGGAGTATCGCGCCACCCGCGCCCGCGCCGGTAGCTTCCTGGGCATGGCCAAGAACCCGGAAGTTGCCTGCGAGGTGACCCTGCAACCGCTGGAACGCTTCGATCTGGATGCCGCCATCCTGTTCTCGGACATCCTCACCGTACCCGACGCCATGGGCCTTGGCTTGTATTTCGTCGACGGCGAAGGCCCCAAGTTCAAGCACCCGGTGCGTGATGTTGCCGCGGTCGCCAAGCTGGCTGTGCCGGACATGGAAACCGAGCTGCGCTACGTGATGGACGCAGTGCGCCTGATCCGTCGCGAGCTGGACGGCAAAGTACCGCTGATCGGCTTCTCCGGCAGCCCGTGGACGCTGGCCTGCTACATGATCGAAGGCGGCGGCAGCAAGGATTTCGCCCGCATCAAGGCGATGGCGCTGAACGAACCCAAGGCCCTGCACCAGCTGCTGGACGTGGTGACCGATGCGGTCATCGCCTACCTGTCGGCGCAGCGCGCGGCCGGTGCGCAGGCATTGCAGGTGTTCGACACCTGGGGCGGCGTGCTTGGCCCGGCGATGTACCGCGAATTCTCGCTGCGTTACCTCAACCGCATCGCCAGCGAGCTCAAGCGCGGCGACGGCGCCGAGCGCACCCCGCTGATCCTGTTCGGCAAGGGCACCGGTCAGTACGTGGCCGAGCTGGCCACCAGCGGCGCTGAAGGCGTCGGCGTGGATTGGACCATCTCGCTGGAAGACGCCGCCCGCGCAGCCGGCGGCAAGGTCGCGCTGCAGGGCAACCTGGACCCGACCACGCTGTACGGCTCGCCCGACGCAATTACCCGCGAAGTCGGCAAGGTGCTGGAAAGCTATGCCGCCGGCAATGGTGGTTCGCGCGAGGGCCATGTGTTCAACCTTGGCCACGGCATGTCGCCGGACATGAACCCCGAGCACGTCGCGGTGCTGGTGGATGCGGTGCACCGCCTCAGCCGCCGCTGATGCTTGAAGGCCCGGGGCAACCCGGGCCTTTTCTTTACCTGTAGTGCCGAGCCATGCTCGGCAGCGGCATTACACGTAACCCCTCCGCTACGGGCAAAGCCCTTGCCGAGCATGGCTCGGCACTACAGGTGAGCGGCTGCTACGGGTAAAGCCCCTGCCGAGCATGGCTCGGCACTACAGGTGAGCGGCTGCTACGGGTAAAGCCCCTGCCGAGCATGGCTCGGCACTACAGGTGAGCGGCCGCGTGCGCAGCATCTGCACACGCATCGGAGGACAATAAGCGCCTGCCTCAGCGCGAGTCGTCTTGATGTCCCCTGCTCCGCCCAGTCCGCTGCCCGCCAGTTCCACCCAGAAACCCCTGCTATGGCTGGTGTCGCTGGCCATCTTCATGCAGATGCTGGACTCGACCATCGTCAACACGGCCTTGCCGGCGATGGCGCGCAGCCTGGGCGAGAGCCCGCTGCAGATGCAGTCGGTGGTGTTCAGCTACGCGCTGGCGGTGGCCACCTTCATCCCCGCCTCGGGCTGGATCGCCGACCGCTTCGGCACGCGCCGCACCTTCCTCGCCGCGATCGTGTTGTTCACCCTGGGCTCGCTGGCCTGCGCGCTGTCACCCACGCTGCAATGGCTGGTGGCCTCGCGCGTACTGCAAGGCATCGGCGGGGCGATGTTGCTGCCGGTCGGCCGCCTGGCGGTGATGCGTTCGGTGCCGCGCGAACAGTTCCTGTCGGCAATGAGCTTCATCGCCATCCCCGCACTGATCGGCCCGCTGCTGGGCCCGACCCTCGGCGGTTGGCTGGTGGAAGTCGCCTCCTGGCATTGGATCTTCCTGATCAACCTGCCGATCGGGGTCATCGGCTTCGTCGCCGCGCTGAAAATCATGCCCGACCACTACGGCCAGCGGAACCAGCGCTTCGACCTGCCCGGCTACCTGATGCTGGCATTCGGCATGATCGCCCTGTCGCTGGCACTGGATGGCGTGTCGGCGATCAACTCCGCACATGCGCTGGTGCTGCTGTTGGCCGTGGTCGGCATCGCTGCGCTTGCCGGTTACTGGTTGCATGCGGCCAGCGCGCCCAATGCGCTGTTCCCCTTGAGTCTGTTCAAGGTGATCAGTTTCCGCATCGGCATCCTCGGCAATCTGTTCTCACGCATCGGCAGCGGTGCAATGCCCTTGCTGATTCCCTTGCTGCTGCAGGTCGGCATGGGCCTGAGCCCGATGACCGCGGGGATGATGATGATCCCGGTGGCGCTGTCCGGCATGGCCGCAAAACGCGCGGCAGTCAGCCTGGTCGAACGTTTCGGCTACCGTCGCATCCTGATGATCAATACGGTCTGCGTGGGCTTGGCGATGGCCAGCTTCGCCCTGATCACCGCCGAGCAGCCATTGTGGCTGCGCCTCACCCAGCTGGCGATCTTCGGCGCGGTCAATTCGATGCAGTTCACCGTGATGAACACCGTCACCCTGCGCGACCTGGATATGCATCAGGCCAGCAGCGGCAACAGCCTGCTGTCGATGGTGATGATGCTCGCCACAGGTTTTGGCGCCGCAACCGCTGGCAGTCTGCTGGCGGCCTTTGGCGACCACCTGGGCGGTCATGGCGCGACCGCTGCGCTGCACGCCACCTTCATCTGCGTCGGTGCGATCACACTCAGCTCGACCCTGGTGTTCTGGCAGCTGCCCGACAACCGCCCGCACCCGCGGGCGGTGGAAGAAGTTGCCGAGTAAACCCACCCTTCAGTCGGGCGCGGCCTGCGCCTGCTGCCGGCGCTGCATCTCCAATACAGCAGCGATAGCCTCCAGCAACATCTGTGCGGTCACCGGCTTGCGCAGGAAGTCGGCAAAGCCAGCATCGCGCGCCAGTGGTTCAGCCTCGGCATCGGAGCGCGCGGTCACCGCAATCAACGGCATCTCGTAGCCCATTGCCTTCAACTGTCGCGCGAGCCCGAAACCATCGATGCCGGGCAGATCCAGATCCAGCAGGGCCACATCGAACTCATGGTTGGAAAGCTCCGTCAATGCCGCCAGACCATGCGCGGCATGTACCGCGCTATGCCCGTGCACTTCCAGCAAGCCACGAATCACCGCAGCAATGGTCGGATCGTCCTCCACCAGCAGCACCCGCTGCGCCGGCAGGTTCATCCAGGCACCGCCGGCGGCATCATCATCCAGCGAAGTCGGCGGCACTTCCCAGGCCAATGGCAGCTCTACGATGAAACAGGTGCCCTCGCCCAAACTGCTTTCCACATCGATGCTGCCGCCCATCGCCACGCTCAACTCGTTGCAGATGGCCAAGCCCAGGCCGCTGCCGCCATAGCGCGCAGCGGTGCGCGCACCATCGGCTTGTTCAAAGCGGCGGAACAGGCGCTGCTGCTGCTCAGCGCTGATACCCGGGCCGGTGTCGCTGACCTCGAAGCGCACACCTTTGCCCCCTTCCAGCAGGCGCACGCGCAGGCTCACCGAACCATGGCTGGTGAACTTGATTGCATTGCCAAGCAGGTTGAGCAGGATCTGCCGCAGACGCATCACATCGCCGGTCAAGCGCGTGCGCGGGGCGGCAGGGTTGTCAAATTCGAATTTCAGCCCACGCCGTTGCGCCAGCGGTTCCATCAGACCGCGTACGTCTTCAAGCAACTGCCGCAGTTCCAAGGGCTGGTTCTGCAACTCCAGCCGCCCGGCTTCGATACGGGCAAGATCCAGCGCATCGTTTACCAGTCGCAACAGGTGTTCGCCAGCCCGGCGGATCGATTGCGTGTACCCACGCTGGCGCTCATCCAGCGGTGTCGCCAGCAGCAGTTCGCTCATGCCAAGTACACCGGTCATCGGCGTGCGCACCTCATGGCCAAGCGTGGCAAGGAAACGGGTCTTGGCCAGGGATGCCTGCTCGGCCAGCTCCTGCTTGTGCCGCGCCAGCTGCCATTCATTGCGTCGGCGCAGACGCCGCTGGTACAGCCACGCGCCGCCCAGGATCAGGGCGACGGCGAGCACGAGGAAGGTCATCACCCCAGCCGGGCTACGCGCCCACGGCGGCTGCACCCGGAAGGCCAGGGTCTGCACCGGCGACCAGACGTTATCCGAAGTGGCTGCCTGTATTTCCAGCTGATAGCGTCCCGGCGGCAATCGCGAGAACACGCGATCGCCGGACGCGCCCACGTCCACCCAGTCCGGATCATAGCCGGCCAGGCGGAAGCGGTAGGTATTGGTCGCCGAGTCCGCGAAGGACAGCAGGCGCGCGGCAATGCGCAGGTCGCGGTCGCCATCGAGTATCTGCAAGGGCGATTCCAGGGTGATGTCACGCTCCTTGTCGCCACGACGCACGCTGACCCGCTCGATGATCAGCGGCGGTCGGCGGGTTGAAGGCTTCACCTGGCTGGGGTCGAACAACACCACACCATCGGGCGTACCACCGGCCAGTTGGCCGGTACGTGCCTGCACCAGCGAGCGACGGCGGAACTCCTGCCCAGGCAGGCCGTCGTGCACCCCGTACATGCGCACCGAGCGGTTGGCAGGATCAATACGGATCAGGCCGCGCGCACTGATCGCCCAGGCCACGCCTTCGGCGTCCACCAGCAGGCCGGTCGCAGCCAGCGTCGGAAAGCCCTGCTCGACACCAACGCGATCAAGCAGGGTCATGCGCTGCCCATCCCACAGATAGCGATCCATGCGCCCAAGGCCGGCAATCCAGACCACACCGGTATCGGTGACGTGGAAAGTGGAGACGCGCCCTGCAGCCCCGCCCGGCACCGGCGCAAAGCGCCCCTGCTGCGGCTGCCAGGCGTGCAGGCCGGTACCGGTCGCCAACCACAGCTGATCCCCGGGACCGCACTGCATGTCTTCAATCAGGGCTTCCGGTACACCGGCCTGGCCCGGCTTCAGCTGCAGCAGCACATGGCCATCGGCATCGCGCTGTTGCATGCCACCGTCTTCGGAATAGATCCAGATGCGGCCACCGTTGCAACTACGCACGATGTCGGCATCACCGATCATCGCCGCGTCCTTGCCATCATTGCCGTGCCAGCGCTGTACGCTGCCGTCACCCGGGTCGTAGCGCACCAGGGCGTCCAGACTGCCTATCCAGACCTTGCCGTGTGCATCCTCAACCAGCGACTGCGGCCAGTTTTTGCCATCAATCGCCTGCAAATGATGTTGCACTTCACCGGTACCGGGGTCGAGCCGATCCAACGCACCGCGCGTACCCACCACCCAGATACCGCCGGAGGCGGATGGTGCCAAGGCCAACGCATAGGGATTGCGCAACGAGGATGGATCGTCCAGATGCCGCGACAACACCGAGAACTGCCGCCAGCTCGGTGGCAGATGCCATAAACCGGCGTTGGTGCTGGCGAACCACAGCCCGCCTTCGCGGTCCTCGTAGGCACTGGACCAGTTGGGCTTGACGATCCCGCGTTCCTGCGCGCTGTACAAGGGCACGTTGCGCACCACATTGCTGCGGATGCGGCCCAGCCCGGAACGGGTATCCAGCCAGTAGCTGCCATCGGCCGAATACTGCAGCATGTTGAACACATCACCGGGCGCCGCCCCTGCCCAGGTGGCCGCTTCGAAGCGGCCGTCGGCATGGCGCTGGACCACGCCTTCATTGGTGGCCACCCACAGCCGGCCTTGTTTATCCACCTTCAAACCGTTTATGCGCGGCGAAGGCAGCAGTGCATTGCTGACCCGGTCGAAGCCTGCGCCATTCCAGCGCGCCAAACCGCCCTTGGTGCCCACCCAGAGGCTGCCATCCGGCGTGACTGTCATGTACGTCACCGCCGCCGCCGGCAAGCTGTGCTCATCACCTGTTATCGGCATGAAGCGACGGATATTGCCGTCCGGATCGAGCCGGTGCAGGCCACCGGTAGCGGTACCAAACCAGACGCTGCCGTCGGGCGTGGAGGCGATGGCCCAGATCGTATTGCTGCCTATCTGCGGGTAGGTCTGCTGGTCGAAGAAGGTGAACTTGAGCCGGTCCGGCGACAGCATCACCAAGCCGGCGTTCTGCGTTCCGATCCACAACCGGTTGCTTTTATCAGCGTGCAAACTCCACACCACGTTGTCGCGCAGGCCGTTCTCCGCCCGCCAGATTCGGTAATTGCGGCCATCGTAGCGGGCAAGACCGTCGCGGCTGGCCAGCCACAGGTAACCGGTGAGGTCTTCGGCAAAGGCATTGATGTTGCTGGAAGGCAGGCCATCGGCCACGGTCAACTGCCGTGGCTGCGGTGTTGCGGGCACTTCAGCCGGTGCCGCAGCTGGCACCAGCAGCAGTCCGCCCAGCAACAACCCTGCGAGCCATTTCATCAAACCCAACCTCCTGCTACGCCGCACGGCGCGCCTGTGATGGCGACTATTGTGCCTGTCCCGGCGCCAACGCATCAGCGATCGCATCGACCAGCATCTGCCCGGTTACCGGCTTGCGCAGGAAACCCTTCATACCTGCAGCGCGCGCCAGCTGTTCGGCCTGCGCGTCCGCGCGCGCGGTGACCGCGATCAACGGGAAACGGTGGCCGGAACCACGCAGCTGGTCGGCCAGCGCAATGCCATCCAGGGCCGGCAGATCCAGATCCAGCAGACCCACATCGAATGCCTGCTCACCCACCTCGGCCAACGCAGCCAGGCCGTGTGCGGCATGTATCACCTGATGGCCACGCGCGGTCAGTAGGCCGGTAATCACCTGGGCCACGGTAGGGTCATCTTCAACCAGCAGTATTTTCAATGGCCGCAGCGCGACCGCGGGCTCGGCAGCGGCAGCCCCGGCGCTGGCCGCGTGCTGCCATGGCAACGGCACTTCAAGCACGAAGCAGGCGCCTTCGCCCAGACGGCTCTCGACGCGGATGTTGCCGCCCATTGCCATTGCAAGTTCCTGACAGATCGCCAGGCCCAGGCCACTGCCACCGTAGCGCGATGCGGTGCGATTGCCATCAGCCTGCTCAAAACGCTGGAACAAACGACTCTGCTGCTCGGCACTGATGCCCGGCCCGGTATCGCTGACGCTCAGGCAGATGCCGCCATGCCCTGGCAGCAGCTGCGCGCCCACCGCGACCTTGCCACGCTCGGTGAACTTGATTGCATTGCCCAGCAGATTCATCAGGATCTGCCGCAGGCGCATGGCATCACCCACCACCATCACTGGCGTCGCAAACGGCACAGCAGCCTCGAACACCAGCCCGCGACGCTCCGCCATCGGTGCCATCAGAGCACTCACTTCCTGCAGCAGGCGGCCGAGGTCGAAAGGACGATTATCAAGCTCCAGCTTGCCGGCTTCGATACGTGCCAGGTCCAGCGCGTCATTGACCAAGGCCAGCAGGTGCGTGCCGGCTTGCTGGATCGCACCGGCAAAGCGCTGCTGACGTTCGTCCAGGTCGGTGCTCAGCAACAACTCGCTCATGCCCAGGACACCGGTCAACGGCGTGCGCACCTCATGGCCCAAGGTCGCCAGGAAGCGGGTTTTCGCCTGCGAGGCCTGTTCGGCCAATTCCTGCTTGTGCAGCGCCAGCTGCCATTCATTGCGCCGACGCTCACGCCGCCGGTATCCAAGCACCGCTGCCGCCGCCAACACTCCGAGCAGCAACGCCCATGCCGCCAGTGCCCAGTTGCTGCGCCACCACGATGGTGCGACCTCGATCTGCAATGTCTGTGGTGGTGTCCATGGACCATCAGCGGCTGCACCCTGCACCTGCATCCGGTAACTGCCGGCAGGCAGGCGCGATACCAGGCGTTCACCATCGCTACCCAGATCCACCCAGTTCTGATCGTAACCTTCGATCTGGACGCGGAAACGGTGCCGCGCTGGATCGACATAGGACAGCAGGCGTCCGGTCACCCGCAGATCGCGATCCTCAGGACCGAGGTGAATCGATGCCCCTTTCAACCGCTGCTCGCGTGCAGCATCGTCGCGACGCACGCCGATCGACTCGATCACCAGTTGCGAGCCCACCGGCGCGGTGATCTTGGCATCAGGATTGAAGCTGAGCAGGCCTGTCGCAGACACCGCCAAGGCCCGCCCACAACCCGCATGTGCGGGTGGCCGGGCGGTGAACTCGGTATCGGTCAGGCCATCACCTTCTTCCAGTACCCGCACCCGCGCCGCACCCGGTTGCCACCACAGCAGTCCGCGGGTCGTGGTTGCCCATAATTGGCCACTGCAGCCCACTACCAGCCCCCCCATCGCTACTGCCGGCACCCCTTCATCGGCGCTCAACCGCTGTAGCAGGGAAAAACCATCCGCGTCATGAGCGTAATGTTCCAACGCGCCATCACGCGCCAACCAGGCGCTGCCATCGGCGAGGAACACCAGGTCATACACCATTCCCTCCGAAACGCCTGGGACGACGACAAAGCGTTGGCCATCAAAACGCTGCACGCCGCCGCCGCCAACCAACCACAGGCTGCCGTCGGCGCCCTGTCGCAGCTGCTCAACCAGCTTTTCGGGCAGGCCGGAGACCGTTCCCTGCGGATAGTCCGCCAACAAGCGACCATCGGCCGCTCGGTGCTGCAGGCCGTAATTGATGATGGACAGCCACATGCTGCCGTCGGCCGCCAGCCGCATCAGATCCGCGCGCTGGGTTGGATCGTCACCAACGCCCAGATCGATCCGCCGCACCTGCCTATCCGATGGCCGGTACAGGGTGATCCCACCGGCGCGGCCCAGCCAGATCACCCCATCACTGCCGCGCTGCACCGACCAGATGCTGCCAGGGCCGAGTTGCGCATCGCCGGCCAGCTGCGACAGCTTGCCGGCCGCATCCAATTGGTACAGGCCATGGCCGCCGACCACCAGAAAGCCCTTGCCGTCGGCGACGGAATTGATCAGGTACAGGCTCTCCAGCGATTTTCCGTTGAGCTGGTAGTGGCTGGAAAACCGCGACCAGTCTGGGCGCAGATAAGCCATGCCCTGGGTCAACATGGCGGTCCAGATGCCGCCTTCGTGATCCTGCAGCAGGTCCAGCACACCACTGTTGGCAGTCAGGAAGCCGCTGCCACCGTCACCATCCAGCAACTGCAGGTTGTGCGCATCGCCGCGATACAGGCCGGAGGAGCTGCCCATCCAGTAGCGCCCATCGCGGTCATGCAGGACCACGGCCGCACGCGCCTGCGCCGCCTGCGGCCATGGCGCAGCCGACACCGTACCGTCGTCAAGTACCCGGTACAGGCCGGCATCGGTGCCTACCCAGATGCCGCCATCGCGGTCGCCGCTCAGGCGGATCACATCCTTGCCTTCGAGCAGTGGCGAACGCACAGCCGCAAAGCCGTCACCCCGCCGCCAGCGCACAAGGCCACTGGTGGTACCGATCCACATGCTTCCGTCCTTGCCGGGCAGCAAGGCGTAGATGGTGTCGTCAGGCAGGCTGCGCGGATCATCCGGCTGATGCTGATAGCGGCTGATCCGGCCATCGGCATGCCGCAGGCAGATACCGCTGCCGCTGGTACCCACCCACAGGTCGCTGCCCTGCATGGCCAACGCCCAGACCTGCTGTTTGCAGATGGCCTCCAGCTCGGCGAAGCGGGTGAAGCGCTGGCGGTTGGCATCCAGCATCGCCAGCCCGGCACCGTTGGCACCCACCCAGACCCGGTCCTGTGCATCGATCAGCATGGTTTCCAAGGTGTTGCCCGGCAGCGAGCCCGACACCTGCGGGTCGTGCCGCCATACCCGCAGTTGGGTGCCGTCGTAGCGCGCAAGGCCGTCATCGGTGGCTGCCCAGACATAGCCTTGACGATCCTGGCCCAGCGCAAGCACGGTCCGCGACGGCAGGCCTTCAGCCACACCCAGACGCCGCATGCGCGGCGTTTCAGCCAGATCCAGCGCCACCGCCCAGCACGGCCACAACAGCAGCAACGCCAGCACCGTCAGCCGTGCACCCCGAAAAATCCCTCTCATCAACGCCCGACACTCCCCATCGCGGCCCCACATGCATCACCCCAATCGCTGCGACTTTAGCGCCGGCCCCTGTCCCGGGCAAAGTCACCCGAGCCGACTACGTAACAAACCGTTGCGCAATATGCGCACAAACCATCACCTGCATCCGCCTAGAATCCCCTATCCCGACCCGGAGCCGGACCTTGCTGCCACGCCTGCTACTGCTGACCTGCGGCCTGCTCTCCTTTGCCGCCACTGCTGCCAATGAACGCTACCGGCTTGATCCGGTGCATACCCGGGTGCTGTTCTCCATCGAACATGCCGGCTTCTCGCACGCGCTGGGCACGGTCTCCGGCAGCGAGGGCGTACTCGACTTCGACCCGCAGGACTGGGCCAATGCCAGACTCGACGTTGCGGTACCGATCACCCGGCTGGACCTGGGCGATGACAAATGGAACCAGGCCACGCTGGCGCGCAACCTGCTCGATGGCGAGCGGTTCCCGCAGGCACGCTTTGTTTCCAGCCGGGTCGAGCCGATTGATGCCAACCACGCCCGTGTGTCCGGCCTGCTGACCCTGCGCGGGGTCAGCCGGGAGGTAGTGCTCGACGTCACCCTCAATGCCCTCAAGCGCCACCCGCTGCCGCCGTTCCGGCGTACCGCCGGGTTCTCGGCGACCACCACGCTCAGCCGCGCCGACTTTGGCATCAACGCCTGGCCCTCGGTGATCGGCGACAAGGTCGAGCTGCGCATCGAGGCCGAAGCCGTGCGTGATGCCGGTGCCGAAGCACCGCCTGCCAGCACCGAACCGACACCCGAGCCGGACACCAGCCTAGAAGACGCCGCCGACGCGGCCCTGAAATCAGCAACAGAAACGGAAAAACACCCATGAGCCTGAAAAACACCACGCAACGTTGGGGCAGCCTCAGCAAAAGCCTGCACTGGCTGATCGCCCTGCTGATCCTGGCGCTGGGCATCGTCGGCCTGACCATGGGCGAGTTCCCGAAGACGCCCAAGTACTTCTGGATCTACACCATGCACAAATCCATCGGCATCACCGTACTGGTGCTGGTAGTTGTCCGCTTGTTGTGGCGCCTGTTCGCCGGTGCGCCCGAGCCGGTACCCGGCACCCCGAGCTGGCAGGAGCGGATTGCCTCGGCCACGCATTGGCTGCTGTACGTGCTGATGTTCGCCATCCCGCTGTCGGGTTGGCTGTACGACTCGGCCAGTGGCCTGCGTCCGTTCAAGCTGTTCGGGCTGGTCGAAATGCCCAAGCTGGTTGCCCCCAGCGAGCAGGCCAGCCAGTTCTCCCATGCCATCCACGAGTGGGGCTTCTGGGCGCTGATCCTGCTGGTGCTGGCGCATGCCGGCGCCGCGTTCTATCACCACATTCATCTACGCGATGCCACGCTGGCACGCATGCTGCCGCAAGGCTGGCTCAACCTTCCGCAAAAGGATTCCGCATGAACATCAAGCTCACCTCCCCCGCCGCTGTTGCCGCCGCCTTGGCCGGCATGCTCGCCATCGCCCCGGCCATGGCCGCCGACTACCAGCAGGCGCCGGGCGCCGGCTCCATCCTGGTGTTCGCGACCAAGTATGACGGTGAAGTGTTCACCGGCAGCTTCCCCGGCTTCCAGACCCAGGTCAGCTTCGATCCGGCCAATCCGGCTGCCGGCAAACTGGACGTGACCATCCCGCTGGTCGGCGCCAAGAGCGGCAATACCGACCGAGACTCCACCCTGCAGGGCGCGGATTTCTTCAACGTCGCACAGTTCGCCCAGGCCCGTTACACCGCCAATGGCTTCCGCGCATTGGGCAACAACCAGTACGCCGCCGACGGCACGCTGGAGCTGCGCGGCGTCAGCAAGCCGGTCACGTTGACATTCACCTGGGCAGCGGGCACACAGCCGGTGCTGACCGGCAAGGCCACGGTCAAGCGCCTGGACTTCGGCGTGGGTGGTGGCGACTGGGCTGACACCAAGACCATCCCCAACGAAACCGCGATCAGCACCATCGTCAAGCTAAACGCCAAGTAAGAAGCTGCCCTCACCCCAACCCCTCTCTCGCACGCGGGAGAGGGGAATGTAGTGCCGAGCCATGCTCGGCAGAAGCTTTACCGGTACCCCCCCAGCCGAGCGTGGCTCGGCACTACAGGTGTGGCGGCAACCACGCGGCCAACACTGCCGCATCAAACGGCCACTCCAACTCCCTGCCGGCCGCATCGCGCAACACCGGCACGCGCGCGCCGTAGGTAGCCTCCAGCGCCCCATCGTCATCGATGAACACACTCTCGAATTCCGGCGCCCGCGCCTGCGCCAGCACCGCCAGCGCCAGGTCGCACAGATGGCAATCATCACGTTGATAAAGAGTCAGTCCCACTCGTCACCTGTGCAAAGAATGCTGCGCTGCAGACATGGCCTGCAGCAATGAACCCGTAGAATAGCGGCCATCTCAACGCAGTACGCAGAATCAGCATGTCCGTCAGTACGTTCGACCTGTTCAAGATCGGCATCGGCCCGAGTTCGTCACACACCGTCGGCCCGATGCGCGCGGCCGAGCGCTTCGTCCACCGCTGGCTGCTGGATCCGGGCCAGCTGGACAACACCGTGCGCATCCGCGCCGAAGTGTTCGGCTCGCTGGCCCTGACTGGCCGCGGCCATGGCACCGACAAGGCAGTGCTGCTGGGCCTGGAAGGCCATCGCCCCAACGAGATCGACCCGGACATCATCCCGGCCACGCTGGAACGCATCCGCAGCAGCAAGCGCATCAAGCTGATGGGCCTGCGCGAGATCGCCTTCGACGAGAAGCGCGACCTGGCCATGAACAAGCGCCAGAAGCTGCCATACCACACCAACGGCATGCGCTTCACCGCCTACGATGCCGACGACCAGGTCATCGCCACCCGTGATTACTACTCGGTTGGTGGCGGCTTCGTGGTCAACGAGGACGACGCGGCCGATGACCGCATCGTGCCGGACCAGACGCCGATCCCCTACCCGTTCAAGAGCGGCGACGAGCTGCTGGCGCAGGCTGCACGCAGCGGCCTGAGCATCGCCCAGATGATGTACGAAAACGAGAAGTGCTGGCGCAGCGAGGAAGATATCCGTGCCGGCCTGCGCGAGATCTGGGATGCGATGCAGTCCTGCGTGACCCGTGGCATCCGTTCCGAAGGCACCCTGCCCGGCGGCCTCAATGTCAGCCGCCGCGCACCCACCCTGTACCGCGAGCTGTCATCGCGCCCCGAGGCCGCGATGCGCGACCCGCTGACCACGCTGGACTGGGTCAATCTGTACGCTTTGGCAGTCAACGAAGAAAACGCCGCCGGTGGCCGCGTGGTCACCGCGCCCACCAACGGTGCAGCCGGCATCATTCCGTCGGTGCTGCACTACTACGACCGCTTCTGCCCGGGCAGCAACGAGCAGGGCGTGTTCAACTTCCTGCTGACGGCTGCCGCCATCGGCATCCTGTACAAGGAAAACGCCTCGATCAGCGGCGCCGAGGTCGGTTGCCAGGGCGAAGTGGGCGTGGCCTGCTCGATGGCCGCTGGCGGCCTGATGGCAGCACTGGGCGGCAACCCCGGGCAGATCGAGAACGCTGCCGAGATCGGCATGGAACACAACCTCGGCCTGACCTGCGACCCGATCGGCGGGCTGGTGCAGATTCCCTGCATCGAGCGCAACGCGATGGGCTCGGTGAAGGCGATCAATGCCAGCCGCATGGCCATGCGCGGCGACGGCAAGCACAAGGTCTCGCTGGACAAGGTGATCAAGACCATGCGCGACACTGGCCGCGACATGCAGGACAAGTACAAGGAAACCAGCCGTGGCGGCCTTGCCGTCAACGTCATCGAGTGCTGATGCGCCCCAGCGCAGGTGCCAGCCCGTCCGTAGCTGGTGCCTGCCGATGCTCCTGCCGCCATGAAAGCAGCCGCGACGCCGCAGGCTGCTCCGCCGATGCCTGCGGCAACGTGCGAACCGCCGACAGCTCGTTCACGGCATATTGCATTGGCGCGCGCGGGTACACCAGAATCGCCCATCACAATGCAGCTTCAGGGGAAGCAGATGCACGGCGGAAAGGAATCTGGCGAGCAGTTACCGCTACGACGCCCACGTTCGGCAGCACGTACCGCAGCGCCCGGCAACGGCATGGCAACACTGATCAAGCTGGTGCTTGCCGCGGTGGTCCTACTGCTGCTGGCGTACTACTTTGGCAATCGCAAGCCGGCCCCTCCAGCAACGGATACAGCCACAGCAGCACCCGATGTCGCAGCGGCTGCCGCCGCATCGCCGCACGCAGGCCCTGCAGCGCTGGTGATCCAGGGCGAGAAGTCCACGACGATGGCGAACATCGACGAGGCGCAGATGTCGGTACAGGAAGGCGGCAACGTGCTGCGCATCGAGGGCAGCGTCGGCCGGAACTTCGCCAGCGAGATGAAGGCAATGCTGGATGCCAACCCCAGCGTGCGTCGCATCGATATCACCAGCGGCGGTGGCTATGCCAACCCGGGACTGGAGGCAGCTCGGCTGATCAACCGCAACAACCTCACCGTGCGGGTCCGCTCGCACTGCGCCAGCATGTGCGTGGCGCTTTGGGCTGCCGCCAACCAACGGCAGCTGGAAGCCGACGCGGTGATCGGCCTGCACCAGTGGAATCCGCAGTGTGATGCGCGCCCTGAAGAGGCTGAGCGCAAGGAGTGCCACTACCAGGTCCAGTTCGCTACCGAGCACAACTCCAGCTACAACGCATGGCTGCGTGCGGCCGGCTTCAACCAGCGGCTGTTGAACCTGCAATCGCAGACCGCGTCCGAGGATGTTGCGGTGCTGTTCGCCCCGCAGCTCTGGGAAAACGGGGTCGACTTCACCGCCGTCGACAGCAACGGCGCGCGCATGAGCCGAGACGCCGTCCTGCAGCATCTTGCCGCCAGAGCCAAACGCAGCTGAGCACTCAGGCCCCGCGCCTGCCCAGCTTCAACACGCCCTCCAGGGCCAACAGCGCCACTGCCAGCCAGATCGCCACATAGGTCGGCCACTGCCCGTGACCGACGCTCTCACCCAACAGCAAGGCCGCCAGCATCAGTAGTACCGGCTCCACATAGGTAAGCAGGCCGAACAGGCTGAATGACAGCATCTTCGAGGCCAGCATGTAGCACATCAGCGCCACCGCGCTGATCGCCCCGAGCAGCGGAATCAATACGTACAAGGCCGGCTTCTGCGCCAACGCTGCCAGCAGCTGATGCCCATCACCAATCGCCGCCCACCAGGCCACCGGCAGCAACAGCACCAGTTCCACCCAGAACCCGCCGAGGTGACCGATACGCAGATGCCGACGCAACAGGAAGTAGGCCGGATAACCCAGCGCAACCAGCAGCATTTCCCAGGACAGCCCATGGTTGCGCAGCAAGGCCCAGCCCACGCCGAGGGCGGCACTGGCCACGGCCAACTTCTGCAGGGCCGTCAGGCGCTCGCCGTAAACCACGCGCCCCAGCAATACCATCACCAAGGGCAGCAGGAAGTAGCCCATCGATACCTGCAACGCGCGGCCATGCAGCGGCGCCCACAGAAACAGCCAAAGCTGTACTCCGACCATGCCCGCGCACAACGGCAACGCCCACCACAACCGGCGCTCAACCCGCACGCGTCGCAGGGTATCGACGATCAGGGTCTTCTCACCGCTCACATGCAACATCAGCGCGATCAACGGCACCGCGAACAACACCCGCCAGCCAAAGATCTCGCCGCCTTGCAGCGGCGCCAGCTGCGGGCTGGCGTAATACATCAAGCCGAACAGCAGGGAAGCTGCCAGCGAAACCAGAATACCTTTGGACACAACACACCTGTGGGAGGAAAAAACCAGCGACGTGCGACCTGCGCGCAATGGCAACGCAGGCCCCATGACGCCAGCGCCCCTGCATCATAAGGCCTGAAAGCTGCACCACTACCGGCGAATGGCAGGGTTCTCGCCCGCTCGGCATCTTCGCAAGTACAAGCCGATGCCGAGCTGCCCAGCTCCCGGCTTGGGTCGGCAATGAATCCCCGATGCAGCACACCACGGGTGCTGCATCGACACTCAGCGATTGACGATGTTCAGCACATCATCCAGCAACGCTGCCGCAGTGACTTCGGCACCCGCACCCGGCCCCTGGATCAGCAGCGGCTGGGTGTTGTAGCGATCACTGTGGATCGCCACCCGGTTGTCGGTGCCGCTGCCGCCGGCCAGGGCATGGCCTTGCGGCAGTGCACGCAGACCAACGCTTGCACCCTGCGCATCCAGCCGGCCCACGAAGCACAGCTTCAAACCCTGCGAGCGTGCCTGCTGCAGGCGTTCGGCCAAGGGCGCGTCCAGCACCGACAGGGATCCGTCCACCTCTTCGGAGGACAGCGCCGCCAGTGCCGTTGGCACCAGTGAGTCGACCTTGATCTGATCGGCCTCCAGCGGCACACCCGCCGCACGTGCAAGGATCAGCAGCTTGCGGCGTACATCTTCGCCGGACAGATCAATACGCGGATCCGGCTCCGTGTAACCGGCGGCGGCGGCTTCGCGTACACAGGCGGAGAACGGCTGGCTGCCGTCATAACGGTCGAACAGCCAAGCCAGCGACCCGGATAGCACGCCTTCAATTGCATGCACGTGGTCGCCACCGGCAACCAGTGCACGGATGCTGCGCAACAGCGGCAGGCCCGCACCCACCGTGGCCGCATCGCCATAGCGGGCGTTGCCGGTCGTAACCGAGGCGTCAATCTGCTGCGCGCGGGCAAGGCCCGTGCCATTGCCCAGCTTGTTGGCCGTCACCACATGGATGCCCTGCGCCAACCACCGTGCATGGTCAGCTGCGACGGTTTCACTGGCGGTGGCATCAACCACGATGTCACCAACCCGTAACCGCCCTACTTCCTCTCGATGCACCGGCTCGTAACCCTGCCGCTGCGCATCACGTGCACGCGACAGCGCCGCATCCGGCGCATCGTCACAGGCCAGGGCGATACGCGAGTTGGCCACCACATGCAGCGATGGCAGGCTCAGCTGCCGCTGTTGCAACGCCTGGTAGCGCGCAACAAAGGCCGAGCCGACCGTACCCGTCCCCAACAACACCAGCCGCGCCTGCGGCTGTTCCAGCGGACGCAGTACCGCGCTCATGCATCCACCGTTTTTTTACAGTTGCCAGCGCTCAGCTGCGCTTGGGCAATCACCTTGGCAGCACGCTCAAGACCGGCCTGCAGGTCGGCGACCAGATCCTCGCTGGACTCGATACCCACCGACAGGCGCAGCAGGCACTCACTGATGCCGGCCGCTGCTCGCGCATCGGCGCTCATTGCAGCGTGGGTCATGGTTGCCGGATGCGCGACAAGACTTTCCACGCCGCCCAGCGACTCGGCAAGGGTGAAGTAATGCAGGCCATCCAGGAAAGCGCGCACTGCTGCATACGGATCTTCACCCTCACAAGCGGCCAGCTCGAATGACAGCATCGCGCCGAAACCCTTCTGTTGGCGAGCCGCCACCGCGTGGCCCGGGTGCGATTCCAAACCCGGGTAGTACACATTGGACACGGCATCGCTGGCAGCCAGCAATTCAACTACGGCGCTGGTGTTTTGCTGGTGCACGCGCAGACGTGCATCCAGGGTACGCAGGCCGCGCAGGGTCAGGAAGGCATCGAACGGCGAACCGGTCAGGCCCAGCGCATTGGCCCACCACACCAGTTGCTGGTGTACTTCGGCATCACGCGCGATCACCGCACCACCGACCACATCGCTGTGGCCGTTGACGTACTTGGTGGTGGAATGCAGCACCACGTCGGCACCGAAGGCGATCGGCGTCTGCAGCGCCGGTGACAGGAAAGTGTTGTCCACGACCACCTTGGCACCGGCCTTGTGTGCAGCCTCGATGACGAAGCGCAGATCGGTGATGCGCAACAGCGGATTGGACGGGGTTTCGATCAGCACCAGCTTGGGCGACTGCGCCAGCGCATCGGCCAGCGAGCGCGGATCGGTCAGGTCGGCGGTGATCAGCTCGAAATGACCCTTCTTGGCCAGCGCATTGAACAGGCGCCAGCTGCCGCCGTAGGCATCATGCGGCACCACCAGTCGCTCGCCCGGTTCCAGCAGCGCGTTCAACACCAGATTGATCGCGCCCATGCCGGTCGCGGTGATCACCCCGCCGGCACCGCCTTCCAGCTCGGCCAATGCTTCGCCAAGCAGGTCGCGGGTCGGGTTGCCGCTGCGGGTGTAGTCGTACTGACGCTTGTTGCCAAAGCCATCAAAGCTGAAATTCGACGACAGCACGATTGGCGGCGTCACCGCACCGTAGGCGGTATCGCGGTCGATGCCCGCACGCACCGCGGCGGTGGCCCGGCTGCAGGAGATATCGGAAGTGTGGGACAGGCTCATGCGGTTTCTCCGGGCAGGCGTAGGGCAGTGGCGAGGATCGCGTCAATGCGATCGGTTTCTTTGAGGAAGGCGTCGTGGCCGTAGGGCGAGCGCAGCACACGCAGGCTGCCGCGCTGGCCCAGGCCTTCGACCAGCGCAACCAGGTCCGACAGCGGCACCAGCCGGTCACCTTCGACCGCGACCACCAGGGTCGGCACGCTGACGGCAGCCGGATCAACCCGGTGCAGATCGATGGATTCGGACAGGCGCAGGTAGGCGTTGACGCGGGTGCGGGCCACGTACTGCGCGCCGGCGGCGTCGAGGTAATCCTCGGCGGCGACACGCACGCGGCCATTGACGACTTCCGGTGGCGCGTCGAAGCGCTCACCAAATTCTTCCGGGGTGCGGTAGCTGAGCATGGCGAACTGACGTGCCAGCGCCAGACCGTGGCTCTCTGCACATTGCAGTTGACCCAGCGCGACTGCGCGTCGCTGCAGTGCGCGCCAGGCCGATGCGTATGGATGCGGACGATGCGCGCCGCTGACCGCGACTAGCTTGTGCAGGCGTCGCGGATGGCGGATGGAAAGCTGCAGACCGACCAAGGCGCCATAGGAGTAGCCGACGAAGCCGTGCAACTGCTCGATATGCAGTGCATCGAGCAAGGCAGCGATGGCATCGGCCTGATCGGCGGTATCGATGGGCGCATCCAGCTCACCATCGGCGCCGATGAAATCAAATCCAAGCAAGCGACGACACGCAGGATCCAGCGCGCGGCCAGCGCCAACCAGACCTTCGACCCAGCCCTTTTCGGCGTAGCCCGCATTTGCAGCGAGATGCCGGTGCGCGGAAATACCACCTGCCACCAGCACCACCGGCGCACCCGCCGCGCCGACCAGCTCATAGCGCAGGCGCAGCGCACGCTGACCTGCGTGACGCATGCGCAGCTGCACCTCGATCTCGCCGCGCACAGCGGCACTGCTGCTGTCGGCACGGTCGATGAGAGCGATGGGGGCAAGCTGGACTGCGGTTGCGGTGGCGAAACTCATGGCGGTATCCGATAAGGAGCGGCCATCGAGCTTTCGCGGAGCTCGTGTTCGCCGTACACGCGGTACGGAACGAACCATCTTTCGGCGGACACGGAGGTCACCGCAGGATTTGGCACCAAACGCAGCCGCTTGCGCGTCCGCTGGTTGCCCCGGCTTCAAAGGGCCTGTCCCTCTGCCGGTCTCGATGGTGATGCTACATTGCCAGCCCCTTTCCCGACTGTCAATCGCTTTATTCGCATAAAGAGATGAATAAGTTTCCAGGGCAACCAAACAGGCACAATCAGGCCCTGCATCAAGGACCCCTCACTGTGCCCCGCACCATTCCTGTACTGCTGTCACTGGCGCTACTGTGCGCCAGCGACGTCGAAGCCAGCCCGAGCAGCCGCTGGCGTGATGCGTGGGGGCTGCCTGCTGCATCGACACCGGCGCCTGCGACGTCCAGCTCGGACGCCTTCGCCAGCCTGCAGCTACAGGCACGCGCAGGTGGACGCAGCGCCGTGGTCAGCAACCTGACCGCTGGTCCGGTACAGGTCCGACTGCACGGCGACAGTCGGGTACCGGCCGCTACCGTGCTCGCCGCAGGTGAGAAGCGCAGCCTGTTATGGCTGGCAGATGACGGCAATCCACTGCGCCTGGCCCTGGACGCGTTTCCTGGCGACCCGGCAGCGCGGCCGGAGGATCATCTCTATCTGTTGCCACTGCAGAGCGCCAACGTTCGGGTCAGCCAGGCCTTCGCCGGGCACTACAGCCACACCGATGCGCAGAACCTGTACGCGGTGGACTTCCCCCTGCCCGAAGGCAACCCGGTGTCGGCCGCACGGGATGGTCGGGTCATGCAGGTGGTCGACAGCCGCGAGCAGGGCAGCCTGCTGCGCATACTGCACAGCGACGGCAGCATGGCCCTGTATGCACATCTGCAAGCCGGCAGCGCCAAGGTCCGCCCCGGGCAGAGCGTGACTGCCGGGCAAGTGATCGCCCTGTCCGGCAACACCGGCCACAGCAGTGGCCCGCACCTGCATTTCGTGGTGCAGGCCAATACCGGGCTGGTGCTGCGCTCGATTCCGTTCCGCATGGGCAGCGCGCGTGGCGAGCTGAAGTTCCCGCGGCAGGCTCCCTGAACAGGCCGCCCCGCCCTGTAGTGGGGGGGGGGGGGCGGGGGGGGGGGGGGGGCGGGGGGGGGCCGCCCCGGCCGCGGGCGGGCGCGGGCGGGCGGTGGG
>NZ_JBRRDW010000016.1:0-85711 GCF_056759895.1 Stenotrophomonas sp. STEN038 | reverse complement strand
CCCGGTTGGGGGTATTCCGCGGCAATAAAAATGGGGGTTCCCGGGGCCGCTGCGGGTGGGGCGGGGCCTACGCCGGCTAAGCCGACACTGCTGGAACCACCGGCATATCCGCAATCCGATCGACCGCCAGCTTCGCGGCTCACGCCGCTCCTACAAATCGGCATTGCCGCCCAACTGGGCCGCGCTCCACACACCCGCTCCGTCCGCTAGACTTTTGCGTCGTTTCACCTGGACGCAACCATGACTGACCTGATTCCCGCCCTGCCCCAGCCCCGCATCCCGGTCGCCGGTGGCGGTACGTTCCCGGTGCACCGCATCTACTGCGTGGGCCGCAATTTTGCCGACCATGCCCGCGAGATGGGCGCGGCGGCACCAGCCTCGGCCAGCGAACGCGGCCAGCCGATGTTCTTCATGAAGCCCGCCGACGCCATCGTGGTCGGTGATGCAGCCACCCCCTATCCGCCCGCCACCGCCGATCTGCACCACGAAGTGGAGCTGGTCGTGGCGCTCGGCAAGGACGCGCCAGCCGGTGTGCTGGCCGTGGACCAGGCGATGGAACTGGTGCTGGCCTACGGCGTCGGCCTGGACCTGACCCGCCGCGACCTGCAGGCAGCCGCCAAGGCCAAGGGCGGCCCCTGGGATATCGCAAAGGGCTTCGATCATTCCGCGCCGGTCAGCGCCCTGGTGCTCGCCTCCGAGGTCAGCGACCTGGTGTCGTTGGAGCTCTCGCTGGAGATCAACGGCGAGCTGCGCCAGAAGTCCACGCTGGATCAGATGATCTGGAACGTCGCGGACATCCTGCATGAGTTGTCCAAACTCTACGCACTGCGTGCCGGCGACCTGATCTTCATGGGTACCCCAGCCGGTGTGGCCGCACTCCAGCCCGGCGACCGCTTCAGCGCACGCCTGGGGAAAATCGCACATTGCGAAGGTTTGATCGCCTGATGACATCCACTGGAGTAGTCTGCGCCAGCTCCCCTTCATGCATACCTAGGAAAAACACATGGGAATGATCAGCGAATTCAAGGAATTTGCGATGCGCGGCAACGTCATCGACCTCGCGGTCGGTGTCGTGATCGGTGCCGCATTCGGCAAGATCGTCACCTCGTTGGTCGAGAAGGTGATCATGCCGCCGATCGGCTGGCTGATCGGCAATGTCGATTTCTCGGCACTCGCTTGGACGCTGGCTCCGGCCAAGATCGGCGCCGACGGCAAGGAAATCCCCGCCGTGGTGATCGGCTATGGCGACTTCATCAATACGCTGATCCAGTTCGTCATCGTCGCCTTTGCGATCTTCATGCTGGTCAAGGTGGTCAACCGCCTGTCGCGCAAGAAGGAAGACGCGCCGGCTGCTGCGCCTGAGCCCAGCGAGGAAGTGCTGCTGCTGCGCGAAATCCGCGACGGCCTCAACAAGCACTGATCGATCATCATGCTTGCCAACAACGGCCGGGCCAACGCCCGGCCGTTGTCGTTTCAACGGCTTAGAACAACACCGTCATCGATGCCTGCGGGCTGACATAGGAGGCGCCGTTGCGCCCACCCGGAAGCGACGCCTGCACCCCGACCAGAAACCCGATCTGATGATTGATGTTGTACTCCAACGCAGGCGCGATACTGAAACTACGGCTCGCCCCATCATGCTGCCGGACCTGCTGGCGTTGCCCCGCAGCATCCAGGGCAGTGCCTTCGAGCAGGTCTCCTGATTCCCGGCTTGCGGTCAGATCCACGGCTAACGCCCAGGTCTGGTTGATGCTGTACTCCAGCCCCAGTGCCGCACTCAGCGCGGGTCCAGGGCTGACATGGCCACGAAAGCTGCGATCGGTGCCATACACACTGGCACCTTTGACCGACACGTCCCGCGGTGCCGGACTCCAGCGGGCCTGCCAGCGCCAGCGCAGCGGCCGCCCGTTGGGCAGCCAGTGATGGTTTTGCCCGATCAGCGACAAGTTGGTGCGCGACACACCACTGCCTTGGCCATTGAGCAGGTTGTCGCCCAGCTCGTCATAGCGCCCAGTCGGCAATGATTGACCAAGCATCACCGCAAGTGCGGCCTTGCTGTTCAAGGCATCACCTTCGCGGAACAGATAGCGCAGGCGTACCCCGCTGTCAGCCACTCGGAAACCATCGCTGTGCTGCCCACCTTGCGCACTTCTGGCGCTATCCAACACCAGCTCACCTGCCAGATGGTCGGTGATGCCGGCACTGAGCAGCAAGGTCAGCAGCGACAAGTCACTGGAATCCTTCAAGGCATGCCTATCGCCTTTGTCGTCATAGCGCCCGGTGGCATGCGTCTGTATCCAATAGGGCTGGGCGTAGAATCTTCCCTGCGGCAGAGTTGACGGCGACGGTGTCACCAATGGCCCGGTAAAGCGCACGTCCTCCAGCGAGTGCACCTGTGCCCATCCTGCGCTTGGCGCAAGCATCGCCATCAACAACGTCCCTGCAGCTCTGTTTCTCAATGTCATCAATACGTCCTGATTCATCCACCCGATCGGTGGAAAGCTCAGGCTCGCGCGCGGCGTATTGCTGCCGACACAGGAAAACCCCTGTTCACTCTGTAGCGGTTTTCACCTCACTATCGGCCTAAACGATCTGCCCGAACGCTGCCAGAGGTGAATCCCCCGCATCGGCCAAGCAGGCTTCCCCATACCAACTGGCACATTCCCCTACGACACGTCACTGTTACCCTGACTCGACAAATCACCTTGGAATTGACTATGCGCCGCCGTGCTCTTTCCCTTGCCCTTTTTCTGCTGTGCGCTTCGACTGCTGCCAACGCTGCGCCTACTCATATCCCGCAGCAGTCACTGGCCAAGGCTGGCGAACTGCGCGAGCAGGCATTGGCCGACAACACCGCATGGCGGGTAGTTGAATCGCTGACCACCGAAGTGGGTCCGCGCATGGCCGGCAGCGAAGCCGATGCGCGTGCAGTGGAATGGGCCAAGGCCAAGTTCAAGTCACTGGGATTCGACAAGGTGTGGACCGAGCCGGTCACCTTCCCGAAGTGGGAGCGTCGCAGCGAGCACGCCTCGGTGCTGGGCGCGCACCCGCAACCGTTGACCATCACCGCCCTCGGCGGTAGCCCGGCCGGCACGGTGGAAGCCGAAATCGTACGTTTCGACGGTCTGGATGCATTGAAGGCGGCGCCGGAAGGCTCGCTGGCCGGCAAGATCGCCTATGTCGACTTCACCATGACCCGCAAGCGGGATGGCGCTGACTACGGCATCGGCGGCAGCGTGCGCAGCCGTGGCCCGTCCGAAGCGATCCGCAAGGGTGCGGTCGGCTTCATCATGCGCTCGGCGGGCACCGATTCGCACCGCATGCCGCATACCGGCATCACCCGTTTTGACGAAGGCTTGACCCCGGTGCCGTCGGCTGCACTTTCCGGTCCCGACGCGGACCAGCTCAACCGTCTGGTCGCACGCGGCGCCACCCGTATTCGCATCGCGCTGGATTGCGGCTGGGACGGCACTTACACCTCGCAGAATGTAATCGGCGAAATCACCGGCCGCAGCCTGCCCAAGGAAGTTGTGGTGATCGGCGGTCACTTGGACTCTTGGGACCTGGGCACAGGTGCCATCGATGATGGCGCCGGAGTTGGCATCACCATGGCCGCTGGCCATTTGATCGGTCAGCTCAAGCAGGCGCCCAAGCGCACGATTCGCGTCATCGCCTTCGCCAATGAAGAGCAGGGGCTGTACGGCGGCAAGGCCTATGCAGCGGCACGTGTCGCGGCCGGCGAGGTCGTGCAACAGCACATCGCCGCCGAGAGCGACTTCGGCGCGGGGCGCATCTATGCCTTCAACACCGGGTCCGGCAATTCGGCGGAATCGCGTGAGGCTACCCGTCAGATCGGCGAGGCGTTGGCACCGCTCGGCATCGAGTACCGCGCCAACGAAGGTGGTCCAGGCCCCGACGTAGGCCCGCTGGCTGCCAAGGGCGGCGCCTGGGCGTGGCTGGCGCAGGACGGAACCGATTATTTCGACCTGCACCACACCCCGGACGACACCTTGGACAAGATCGACCCGAAGGCCCTTGCCCAGAACGTAGCGGCCTACACCGTGTTTGCCTATCTGGCAGCGGAGTCTGAAGGCAGCTTCGGCAGCGAAGCCAAGGATGTAGTGCCACCGCGGGAGTGATTCTTTTGCCGGATTGAAAGCAAGAAAGGCGCCCTGCGGCGCCTTTCTTGCTTTAGGTCTCTGTAGTGCCGAGCCATGCTCGGCAGAAGCTTCACAAGCAATGCCAAACCGTAGTGCCGAGCCATGCTAGGCAGTGCCGCTACCGGTAAAGCGCCTGCCGAGCATGGCTCGGCACTACGGTTTGGCATTGCTTGTGAAGCTTCTGCCGAGCATGGCTCGGCACTACCGTGCTGTTCAGCGCTGCTTGCGGCTGTTCCAGCTGGCCAGGAATACCGCGGTGGCCGAAGCCACATTCAGGCTTTCCACCGCGCCGCTACCCGGAATCGACAGGCGCAGATCACAGCTCTGGGCGAAGTCGCGGTCCATGCCTTCGCTTTCAGCACCCATCACGTAAACCATGCGGTCCGGCAGCTCTGCGGTGAACACGTTGTCGCCATCGGCAACCAAGGTCGCAGCCAGGCCGAAACCGGCATCACGCAGCTGCGCCACGGCCTGCGGCAACGCCGGCAGACGCACCAACGGCACCGACTCGGCGCCGCCTTCTGCCACGCGCGCTGCGGCGCCGGACAGGGCCAGCGTCGAGTCAGCCGGCAACAGGATCCCCTTGACCCCAAAGTGCGCGGCCGAGCGCAGGATCGCGCCGAAGTTGTGTGGGTTGCCTACGCCATCCAGCCACAAGGCCAGCGCCGGGCCATCCTGCAACGAGGCCAACCAGGTCGCCAACGGCAGCGGCTCCTGCTTCTGCACATCGGCCACCAGGCCTTCGTGGTGGGTGGTGGCGGCCAGCTTGTTGAGGTCGCCGTCGCCGACCACGCGGTAACCCACGCGGTTGGCCACACACCACTTCAGCACCGGCTGCAGGCGCGGGATCATGTCCTCGGCCAGATACAGCTTGCGCAACGCCTGCGGGCGCTTGGCAAACATCGCCTGTACGGCATTGACGCCGTACAGACGCATTTCATCACCGCCGCGTACCGGGACACCGTCGCCTTCACGTGCGGCCGAGGGTGCAGCCGGAATTGCGCGGGGTGGCCGCGAGGAAGGGCGACGGTTGTTCCAGGGGTTACTCACAGCGGTTCCTTTGAATTACTTCTTGCTACGCCAGAAATCAGCATTTTTGATGCCCAGTGCATCGGGGTCGAAGACCGGGTCCAGGCCCAGCTTCTTCTGCCGCTCATAGTCGGACAGTGCAAGCATGGCAGGCTTTTGCAGGATCAGGATCGCGATGACGTTCAGCCAAGCCATCAAGCCCACCCCGATATCGCCCAGTGCCCAGGCCATTTTCGCATTGTGGTACGCACCAAACACCACCATGCCCATGATGCCAAGGCGCAGCACCAGGGTCGCAGCCGGATGGGTGCGGTTGCTGCCAGCCAGGTAGGTCAGGTTGGTTTCGGCCATGTAGTAATAAGCCATGATCGTGGTGAAGGCGAAGAAGAACAGCGCCAGGGCCACAAAACCACCGCCCCAGCCTGGCAGCACCGACTCCACTGCCGCCTGGGTGAACAACGCACCTTCGGAGGGCTGCACGCCGGGTACGCCGGTGATGATGGCCTCGAGCTTGGTCACGCCGCCTTCGGTCACTTCGCGGAACACGTTGTACATGCCGGTCGACAGCACCAGGAACGCGGTCGAGGTGCAGACCAGCATGGTGTCGAAGTAGATGGCGAAGGCCTGCACGTAACCCTGCTTGGCCGGGTGCGAGACCTCGGCGGCAGCGGCGGCGTGCGGACCGGTGCCCTGGCCAGCCTCGTTGGCGTAGATGCCGCGCTTGACGCCCCAGGCGATGGCCTGGCCGATGATGCCGCCGAAAGCTGCGTGCGCACCGAAGGCGCTGGAGAAGATGTCCGAGAACATCGCCGGCACCTTGCTGGCGTTGAGCATCATCACCACGATCGCCATCAGAATGAAGCCCAGCGCCATGAACGGCACCACGACCTCGGCAAAACTGGCGATGCGCTTGACGCCACCAAAGATGATGATGCCCAGCAGTGCGGCCACGGCCAGGCCGATCCACAGCTTCACGCTGGCGGTACCGCCCACCGAGGCGCAGGCATCGGCACCGGTGCAGAGCACGTTGACCGCGCTGTCGGCGATGGCATTGGCCTGCACGCCCGGCAACAGGAAGCCGCCGGCGATGACGGTGGCGATGGCGAAGACCGCCGCGTACCACTTCAGGCCCATGGCTTTTTCAATGTAATACGCCGGACCGCCGCGGTAGCGGCCCTCGCCGTCCTTGACCTTGTAGATCTGCGCCAGGGTGCATTCCACGTAGGACGTGGCGGCGCCGAGGAAGCCCATCACCCACATCCAGAAGATCGCTCCGGGTCCGCCATAGGCAATGGCTGTGGCCACACCAGCGATGTTGCCGATACCCATGCGGCCCGCCATCGACATGGCCAGCGCCTGGAACGAGGACACGCCAGCGTCGGACTTCTCGCCGCGGATGGTAAGCCGGCACATCTCGGCAAAACCCCGGATCTGCATGAAGCGGGTACGCGCACTGAACCACAGACCTGCGCCCAGACACATGAAGATGAGCGCGTTACTCCAGATGATGCCGTTGATCGTTTCGACGATGGATTCCACGTAATTCCCCGGAAAGCTGAAAGGTAGCCAAAGCCCGGAATTCCGGGGCTGGCCGATTTTTCCACGATTAAGCCCGGTTGTGCAGGGCCACTACGTGGATTGCATCCAAGTCCTGATAAGTGCGAAGCAGCGCATGTCATGCAGCTGCCCGTCCTTGAGCACCGATTGGCGTTCGGTGCCCTCCTCCACGAATCCATTCTTCAACAGCACCCGCGCCGAGGCCGGGTTGCCGGCCATCACCTGCGCGGACAGCCGTGCCAGCGCCAGGGTATCCATCACCCACGGCACATAGGCGCCGACCACCGTGGTCATGATGCCCTGCCCCCAGTAGCGCTGGCCCAGCCAATAGCCCAGCGATGCCGAATGACGCCGCTCGTCCTTGCCCTGGGTCACGCCGATGCCCCCGCAGGCCCGGCCATCGATCTCCAGTGCAAACACCTGCCCCCGCAGGTCCAGCACCTGTCCACCGAGAAACGCCTCGCCATCGGCGCGGGTATACGGATAGGGAAAGCGCGTGCTCAGCCCCCGAGATACCCCTGCATCGTTGGCATGCTCGAGCAGCGCGTCCAGGTCCCCTGCCTGCCAGGGGCGTAACCGGACGCGACCGCCGAGCAGCGGCTCACGCATGGCCACCAACCGCTGGGGTTTCACGCTCGAGCTTCTCCAGCGCGTTGGCTACGGTTTCCGGCGACTTGGTATAGGGCGCCAGCAAGGCATAGAACGCCGGCACCACGAACAGCGACAGGAAGGTGGACACGCTGACACCGAAGATCACCACGATGCCGATGGTGGCCCGACTGGCCGAGCCGGGGCCGCCGGCAACCACCAAGGGAACCGCACCGACCACGGTCGCGATCGAGGTCATCAGGATCGGCCGCAGCCGCACCATCGATGACTCGACGATGGCCTGGTGCACAGTGCGGCCCTCGTCGCGCAGCTGGTTGGCGAACTCGACGATCAGGATGCCGTTCTTCGCCGCCAGGCCCACCAGCATGACGATGCCGATCTGGCTGAACAGGTTGAGCGTGCCCCCACTGAGGTACAGGCCGACGAAGGCGCCGAGCACACCCAGCGGCACGGTCAGCATGATCACCAGCGGGTGGATGAAGCTCTCGAACTGCGCGGCCAGCACCAGGTAAACCACCAGCAAGGCCATGGCGAAGGTCAGCAACACCGCGCTGCCTGCGCTCTGGTACTCGCGTGACTCGCCCTTCCAGTCGATCTGCGCGTATTCCGGCAGTTCCTCGGCGGCGACCTGTTTGGCCCAATCGATGGTTTCGCCCAGCGTATGGCCCGGTGCGACGTTGGCACTGATGGTGATCGAACGCAGGCGGTTGAAGCGATTGAGGCTGCCGGCCTCGGCCACTTCGCTGAGCGTGACCAGGTTGGACAGCGGCACCAGTTCACCGGAACGTGCACGCACCTGGATCGCCGACAGGTCGGCCGGCGAGGCCCGGCCTTCGCGACCGGCCTGCACCAGCACGTCGTACTCCTCGCCGTTGTCGACGAAGGTAGTGACGCGGCGTGAACCCATCATGGTTTCCAGCGCGCGACCGATGTCGGTGACCGAGATACCCAGGTCGGCCGCACGCTGGCGGTCGATGTTGACCCGCATCTGCGGCCGGGTTTCCTTGTAGTCCGAATCCGCGCCGACCAGACCGGGGTAGTCGGCCATGCGCTCCAGCAGGCGATCACGCCACTGGGCGATCTCCGCATATTCCGGGCCACCGAGCACGATCTGGAAGGGTTGGCCCATGCTGCGCACCAGGCCGCCACCGACCATCGTGCGCACGCGCACGCCACTGAGGTCGTTCAGTTCTTTCTGCAGGTCATTGGCCACATCCACCGTGGCTTCGCTGCGGTTGCGCCACGGCTGCAGGAATACGCTCATGCGGCCGGTATGCATTTCCTCGCTGTTACCCCAACCACCGGGTACGCGCGGATTGGCACGGACGATGGGTTCTTCCGGGCCGACGAAGCGCGAGACGATCTTCTCGACCTGCTGCACCTGCTCGACGGTGTAGTCGTAGCCAGCGCCTTCCGGACCATCGATCATGATCTGGAACGAACCACGGTCTTCGGCCGGCGCAAGCTCCGAGGGAATCAGCTTGAACAGGCCCCAGCTGGCGCCGAGCGCAGCCAACATCACCAAGCCAAAGATCCAGCTGCGCTGCACATGGCGATCCAGTACGCGGCCGTAGGCTGCCGACAAGCGCTCCAACTGACGGTTGATGAAGCCATGCAGGCGGCTGACCTTCTGCTCGCTGTGTGGCTTGAGCAGCTTGGACGCCATCATCGGCGTCAGCGTCAGTGCGACGAAGGCCGACAAGGCCACCGCTGCCGCCAGCGCCACCGCGAGCTCACGGAACAGGCGGCCGGTATTGCCCTCAAGGAAACCCACCGGCAGGAACACCGCCACCAGCACCGCAGTGGTCGCGATCACCGCGAACGCCACCTGCGCGGTACCGCGCTTGGCGGCCACCAACGGTGGCTCACCCAGATCGATGCGTCGCTGCACGTTCTCGACCACGACGATGGCGTCATCCACCACCAGGCCGATACACAGCACCAGCGCCAGCAGGGTGAACAGGTTGATCGAGAAGCCAAAGGCGAACAGCGCGATGAAGGCGGCGACCAGACACACCGGCACCGTCACCGCCGGAATCACTGCCGCGCGCAGGCTGCCCAGGAACAGCCAGATCACGATCAACACCAGGATCATGGCCTCGACCAGGGTGGCGTACACGCGCTCCACGGCAGCTTCAATGAAGGTGGTGTTGTCGAAGGCAACGAAGATCTGCGTGCCCTTGGGCAGGGTCTGGGCGATGCGTTCGGCTTCGGCGCGGGTATCGCGCGCCACGTCCAGCGCATTGGCGGTGGAGGTCTTGACGATACCCAGACCGATGCCCGGCTCGCCGTTGCTGCGGAAATAGGCGCGACGCTCGGACGAGGCCAGTTCAACCTTGGCCACATCGCCCAGGCGCACCACGTAACCGTCATTGCCCTTGCCCAGCGGGATGCTGGCGAAGTCGGCCGGAGCCACGTAGCTGCGCTCCACGCGCAGGGTGAAATCGCGGTCAGCCGATTCGATGCGGCCGGCTGGCAACTCCACGTTCTCGTTGCGCAGCGCGGTTTCCACTTCGTTGACGGTCATGCCGCGCGCGGCCAACTGGTCACGGTCCAGCCACACCCGCATCGCGTAACGCTGACGGCCGCCGATGCGCACCTGCGCTACGCCGTCGATGCTGGAGAAGCGGTCCACCACGTAGCGGTCGGCGTAATCGCTGAGCTCCAGCGTATCCATCACCGAGGACGACATGTTGAACCAGATGATCGGGTCGGCATCACTCTCGACCTTGGCGATCTCCGGCGGCCGCGCCTCTTCCGGCATGCGGTCGGCGACGCGGCTGACCGCATCGCGCACGTCGTTTGCCGCTGCTTCGATGTCGCGGTTGGCGTTGAACTCGATGCTGACCGAGGCACGGCCATTGGTGCTGCGTGCATTGATGGTATCGATGCCTTCGATACCGGCCAGCGCGTCCTCCAGCACCTGGGTGACGCGGCTTTCGATCACCGCCGCCGAGGCGCCGGTGTAATCCACCGACACCGAGACGATGGGCGGATCAATCGCCGGCAGCTCGCGCAGGGTCAGTCGGGTGAACGACATGATGCCCAGCACCAGCAGCAACAGGCTCATCACCACGGCCAGTACCGGCCGCTTGATCGAAAGATCGGACAGCTTCATCCGGCGGTCGCCATCTTGGTCGGTACGGTAACGTCTGCCGGTTTCGGCGGTGTGGCCGTGTCGGCGGCCTTGGCCGGCTTGTCATCCTGGATACGGATACCCGGGCGTAGCTTGCCGGTGCCATCGACCACGATGCGATCACCCGCCTTCAGCCCTTCGACGATTTCCACCACACCGGCACGGCGGGTACCAGCCTTGATGTCGGCGCGCTCAACGCTTTCATCCTGCTTGACCCGGAACACGTAAGAGTCGCGGCCTACCTGCACCACCGCGATTTCCGGAATCACCAGCGCATCGCGCTCGGGACGATACAGGCGCACGTCCAGCAACATGCCCGGGCGCAGCGCATGGTCGGCGTTGTCGAAATCGGCGCGGACGGTAATCGCGCGGCTGCCCGGATCGACCCGTGCGTCGATGGTGCTGACCGTGCCTTCAAACGTGCGCCCCGGGTAGGCGATGCTGCTGCCGCTGACCTTGTCGCCGTTCTGCAGCGAGGCCAGCTGGGCCTCGGGCACCTGGAAATCCACGTGCATGCGCGAGATGTCGTCCAGCGTGGCGATCGCGGTGGTCGGGGTGACCAGTGAGCCTGGGCTGACCTGGCGGATGCCCAATACGCCAGCGAATGGCGCACGCACGCTGCGGTCACCTATATCGGCGCGCATCTGCTGCACACGGGCCTCGGCGGCGTCACGGATGGATTGCTGGGTATCCAGGGTTGAATGCGCGACCAGCTGCTGCGCGGCCAGTTCGCGCTGGCGCTTGTAGAGCCGGTCGGCCTCGGCGAAGGTCGCCTGGGCCTGGGCCAGCGCAGCCTGCTGGGCCTGGCCGCGCAGCGTCACCAGGGGCGCACCGGTAGCGACCTGCTGGCCACTCTCGAAATGCACCTTGTCGATGATTTCGCTGACCTTGGCGGTGACGATGATGGATTCGCGCGCCTTGGCAGTGCCGTTGGCCTGCAGCGTGTCGCTCCACGGAGCGGATTCGACGACCTGGGTAGTGACCAGCACCGCACCGGCGGCTTGCCGTGGTGCCTCTGCGTTCTTGCGGTTGCATCCGGCCAACGCCAGCGCCAAGACAGTGCCACCCGCAACGGTGACGGCAAATCGCCCGAACATACGAAGCCCCATCTGATACACGATCAAGCAGTCTAGCGGTGGCAGATGACGACCGGATGTGCCGTTAGGGGGGGAGCGCCCCTATTGTGGGAACCCCTGTAGTGCCGAGCCATGCTCGGCAGGGGCCTGCGCGGGTCAGGCGAACGGCCTACCCCTCCCCAACCCTCCCCTCCGCCTTCGGCGCAAGGGAGGGGGCAGAAGCTGCAATTGCAGATGATTTCGGGGCTGACGGGGCGGTGGCTTCGCGGCTTATGCCGCTCCCACAAACGGCAACCCGCAACCGCGAACGCGCTGGCGACTCAGCGCAGCGCCTGCAGCACCTGCTCCACCATCGCCGGCACGCTGTCCGTGTCGGCCCGCAGGTGCAGCTCGGGGTTCTCTGGGGCTTCATACGGCGAGTCGATGCCGGTGAAGTTGGGGATCTTTCCGGCGCGGGCCTTGCGGTACAGGCCCTTCACATCGCGCGCTTCGGCCACTGCCAGCGGTACATCGACGAATACCTCGATGAACTCGCCATCCTCGAACCGTTCGCGTGCCATCTGCCGTTCAGCACGGAAGGGCGAAATGAAGCTGACCAGCACCACCAATCCCGCATCGGTCATCAGCCGCGCGACCTCGGCGACGCGGCGGATGTTCTCCACGCGATCCTCGTCGGTGAAGCCCAGGTCCCGATTCAAGCCATGACGGACGTTGTCACCATCCAGCAGGAAGGTATGTACCCCCTGCGCATGCAGACGCTTCTCCACCTGGTTGGCGACGGTGGACTTGCCCGCACCCGACAAACCGGTGAACCACAGCACCTTTGGCTGCTGGCCCTTGATCCGCGCCCGCGCGGCCTTGTCCACATCCAGATGCTGCCAATGCACGTTGCCAGCGCGACGCAAGGCGAAATCCAGGGTGCCGGCGGCGACGGTGGCATTGGTCTGGCGGTCGATCAGGATGAAGCCACCCAATGCCCGGTTCTGCGCATACGGGGCGAAGGCCACCGGCTCGTCCAGCGACAGATTGCAGTAGCCAACCTCATTCAGCTCCAGACGCTTGGCCGCCAGCCGCTCCTGCGTATTCACGTCAACGCGGTGTTTGATCTCACTGATGTTGGCCGCAACGGTGCGGCTGCCGATCTGCAGCCAGTACGGCCGGCCCGGCAACAAGGCAGCATCATCCATCCACAGCACATGGGCGGCGAACTGGTCGGCAACTTCCGGCGGATCACCCGCTGCGGCGATCACATCTCCGCGACTGACATCGACTTCATCGTCCAGGGTCAGCGTCACCGCCTGGCCGGTCGCGGCGACCGCCAGCGGTCCGTCCGGCCCCAGCACCTGCTTGACCGTGGAGCGGCGCGCCGATGGCAGCACCACCACCTCATCACCTACGCGCACCTGACCGGCAGCAATGGTGCCGGCAAAGCCACGGAAATCCTGGTTCGGTCGATTGACCCATTGCACCGGCAGGCGCAGCCCGCTGGCTGCGTCATGCGCGCTCAGTTCGACCGTATCCAGATGCTCGATCAGGCTGGGACCGCCATACCAGGGCATCGCCGACGAACGCGTGGACAGGTTCTGTCCTTCCAGCGCCGACAACGGAATGGCCTGCACGTTGGCAATGCCCAACTGCGCCGCAAGCGCCTGATAGTCGGCGACGATGCGCTCGAACACAGACTGGTCGTAATCGACCAGATCCATCTTGTTCACTGCCAACACCACCTGGCCGATGCCCAGCAGCGAGATGATGTAGCTGTGTCTATGCGTCTGCGTAAGCAGGCCCTTGCGCGCATCCACCAGCACCACTGCCACATCGGCAGTCGAGGCGCCGGTGGCCATGTTGCGGGTGTACTGCTCATGCCCGGGGCAATCGGCAACGATGTACTTGCGGCGATCGGTATCGAAGTAGCGGTAGGCCACGTCGATGGTGATGCCCTGCTCGCGCTCGGCGGCCAGGCCATCGAGCAGCAATGCGTAATCAATGCGCTCGCCCTGTGTGCCGTGACGGCGACTGTCTGCTTCCAGCGCGGACAGCTGGTCATCGAACAGCCGCTTACTCTCGTACAGCAGGCGGCCGATCAAGGTGCTCTTGCCATCGTCGACGCTGCCGCAGGTGATGAAGCGCAGTAGCGGCTTGGTTTCGTGGGTTTTGAGGTAGGCGGCGATGTCGGAAGAAGTGGTCACGGCGCTCATCAGAAATACCCTTCCAACTTCTTCTTCTCCATCGATGCGGACTGGTCGTGGTCGATCAAGCGGCCTTGCCGCTCGGAACTGGTGGAGACCAGCATTTCGGCGATGATCTTTTCCAGGGTGTCGGCTTCGGACTCGATTGCGCCGGTCAGCGGATAGCAGCCCAGCGTGCGGAAACGCACCTTGCGCAGCTGCGGCACTTCGCCAGGATGCAGCGGCAGGCGCTCGTCATCGACCATGATCAGGCTGCCGTCGCGTTCGACGACGGGTCGTTCCGCAGCGAGGTATAGCGGCACCACCGGGATGTTCTCGCGGTAGATATAGAGCCAGATGTCCAGCTCGGTCCAGTTGGACAGCGGGAACACGCGCACGCTCTCACCCTGGTGGATGCGGGCGTTGTACAGGTTCCACAGTTCGGGGCGCTGGTTCTTCGGGTCCCAGCGATGGCGGTCATTGCGGAACGAGAACACCCGTTCCTTGGCCCGTGACTTCTCCTCGTCGCGGCGCGCGCCACCGATGGCGGCATCGAACTTCCATTTATCCAGGGCCTGCTTCAGGCCCTGGGTTTTCATCACATCGGTATGCACGCTGGGGCCGTGGCTGACCGGGCCGATGTCGCGGGCGACGCCATCCGGGTTGATATGCACGCGCAGCTCGGTGCCGGTCTCGGCCACCCGCCGGTCGCGGAAGGCGATCATCTCGCGGAACTTCCAACGGGTATCCACATGCAGCAGCGGAATCGGTGGCACGCCCGGCGCGAACGCCTTCAGCAGCAGATGCAGCAAGACCGAGCTGTCCTTGCCCACCGAGTACATCAGCACCGGGTTGTCAAAGGCGGCGGCGACTTCACGCAGGATATGGATGCTTTCCGCTTCCAGGCGGTCGAGGTGGGACAGGGGTGCAGTGACGGTCATTGCGTGCCGGAATAAGGAGGCGGGGCCCGAAGGCAAGAGTAGCAGCGAAGCCGGGCGGGACTCCGGACTGTCCGCCGAGTGTGGAGGGGGCATTGCGCCGATTGAAATAAACGCAGGGCATGAAGCGATAACCGCTGCTCCTTTCCCCTGATAGCGCGCTGTACCTAGCATCGGTCATCCCTACCTAGACCGGAATGGAAATGACCGCCGCCGCCACCGTGCCACCCAGCCCCTTGCCCGAAGATCGCAGGGTCCTGCTGTCGCAACTGGTAGCCGGTCTGGATGGGAACAGCTTGTGGTGGCTGTCCGGGTTTGCCGCCGGGTTGGCGCAGGGTACCTCTCCCACTGCCCTTACCGTCATCTCCGGCGGCCAAGCCGCACAGCCAGCGCAAACCCGCCTGACCGTGGTCTATGGCAGCCAGACCGGCAACGCCCGCCGCGCCGCCGAGCAGCTTGCCGCCGAGGCCGCAGCAGCAGGCCTGCCGGTGCGGGTGGTCCGCGCCGATGCCTATGCCACACGCGAGCTGGCCAATGAGCGCCTGCTCTACATCGTCATCAGCACCCAGGGCGAAGGCGACCCACCGGATGACGCCATCGGTCTGGTCGAGTTCATCGCCGGCAAGCGTGCCCCCAAGCTGCCGGAACTGAAGTACGCCGTGCTGGGCCTGGGCGACTCCAGCTATGTGGAGTTCTGCGGCATCGCCCGCAAGCTCGACGCCCGCCTGGCCGAACTGGGCGCCACCCGCCTGCAGCCGGTCGGCGAGGCGGACCTGGATATCGACGTAGTCGCCGCGCCTTGGCAGGCGCTGGCGCTGGCCAATGCGCGCGAGGTGGTCGGCGAGGCCGTAGTTGCCGCGCCCAGCAATGTCACCCCGCTGCGCCATGCCGGCGCCTGGACCGCCCTGCACCCGTTCAGTGCCGAACTGCTGTCGCGCCAGGTCATCAGCGGCCGTGACTTCAAGGGCCCGGCCTATGCCAAATACGGCAATGCGGCCAAGTCGGTGCATCACCTTGAGCTTTCGCTGGAAGGCAGCGGCCTGCACTACGAACCCGGCGACGCGCTGGGCGTCGTCCACCGCAACCCGGCCGAGTTGGTCAAGGCTGTGCTGGACGTCACCGGCCTTGATGGCGCGCTGCAGATCGAACACGACGGCCACAGCCGGCCGCTGGCGCAATGGCTGGGCGAGCATCGCGAGCTGACCCGTATTTCGCGCCCGCTGCTGGCCTCGGTAGCCGAGCGCAGCGCGCATCCGGAGCTTGCCCGTCTGCTTGATCCGGCACAGAAGAGCGAGCTGGCCGCGGTGTTCGAAGACCATCAACTGGTCGACGTGCTGCGTCGCTGGCCAGCCGAGTGGAATGCCGACGCCCTGCTCGGCACCCTGCGCCCCGCCGCCCAGCGCCTGTATTCCATCGCCTCCAGCCGCAAGCGGGTTGGCGAAGAAGTACATCTGACCGTCGACGAACTGCGCTACCACGCCCATGGCAGCGAGCACGTAGGCGCCGCCAGCAGCTTTCTGACCGCACTGGAAGAAGGCGCGCAGCTGCCGGTCTACATCGAAGCCAATGAACGCTTCCGGGTACCGGCAGACAGCAGCCGCGACATCATCATGATTGGCCCGGGCACCGGCGTCGCGCCGTTCCGTGGCTTCGTGCAGGAGCGCGCGGAGATCGGTGCCACCGGTCGCAACTGGTTGTTCTTCGGCGCGCGTCATTTCAATACCGACTTCCTGTACCAGAGCGAATGGCAGGATGCACTGCGGCGCAAGGAACTGGATCGTCTGGATCTGGCGTTCTCGCGCGATCAGGCCGACAAGATCTACGTTCAGCAGCGCCTGCGTACCCGCGGCAAGGATTTGTACGACTGGCTGCAGAACGGCGCGCACCTGTACGTGTGTGGCGCCATCGCCATGGGCAAGGACGTGCATGCCGCGCTGCTGGATGTACTGCGCGAACACGGCGGGCTGGATGAAGACGACGCCCGCGACTATCTGACTCGACTGCACACGGAGGGGCGCTATGGACGGGATGTGTATTGAGTGTTGTTGGCCTGATGCTGCTGCCTGATGCAGCACCGGCTTCGCGGTTTACGCCGCTCCTACAATCTCTGATTCCAGATAGCGAAAAAATGAGCACCCACTCCGTTGAGAACATCAAGGCCGACAGCAACCGCTTGCGCGGCTCCCTGCTGGAAAGCCTGGCCGATCCTGTCACTGGCGCATTGCGCGAAGACGACCAGACCCTGATCAAGTACCACGGCAGCTACCAGCAGGACGACCGCGACGTGCGCGATGAGCGCCGCCGGCAGAAGCTGGAGCCGGCATACCAGTTCATGATCCGCACCCGCACCCCCGGCGGCGTGATCAGCCCCGAGCAGTGGCTGAAGCTGGACAGCATCGCCACCCGCTACGGCAACCATTCGCTGCGCATCACCACACGCCAGGCGTTCCAGTTTCATGGCGTGATCAAGCGCGAGCTGAAGGCGACCATGCAGGCGATCAACGCAGCGCTGATCGACACCCTGGCCGCCTGCGGTGACGTCAACCGCAACGTATTGGTTGCCGCCAACCCGCTGCTGTCCAGCGCGCACGCCACGCTGTATGCGGATGCCGCACGCACCTCCGAGCACCTGCTGCCCAACACCCGCGCCTATTACGAAATCTGGCTGGACGAAGAACGCGTGGCCGGCAGTGGTGCCGAGGAAGAGCCGATCTATGGCGCACGCTACCTGCCGCGCAAGTTCAAGATTGGCTTCGCGCTGCCGCCGCTCAACGACGTTGACGTCTATGCCAACGACCTGGGCTTCATCGGCGTGCTTGATGCCGACGGCGAACTGCTCGGCTACGACGTGACCATCGGTGGCGGCATGGGCGCCACCCACGGCGATGCCGAAACCTATCCGCGCATCGCCAACAGCGTCGGCTTCATCCCGCGCGACGCACTGCTCGATGTCGCCACTGCAACCGTCACCACCCAGCGCGACCTGGGCAACCGCGAACTGCGCAAGCGTGCCCGCTTCAAGTACACCATCGACGACCACGGCCTGGACACGGTCGTGGCCGAGATCGAGCGACGCGCGGGCATCCGCTTCGCGCCCTCGCGTGCTGCCCCATTCGACCACAGCGGCGACCGCTACGGCTGGGTCGAAGGCGACGACGGCCGCTGGCACCTGACCCTGTCGCTACAGGCCGGACGCATCGCCGATGTGGCTGGCGCCCCGCACCTGACCGCCCTGCGCGAAATCGCCCGCATCCTCGACGGCGAGTTCCGCATGACCGGCAACCAGAACCTCGTCATCGCCGGCGTGCCCGCCGCACAGCGCGCGCAGATCGACGCGATCGTGCAAAGCGCGGGGTTGGACATCGGCAATCGCGCCCCAACCGCACTGGCACGCGCCGCCATGGCCTGCGTCGCCCTGCCCACCTGCGGCCTGGCCATGGCCGAAGCCGAGCGCTACCTGCCGGACTTCAGCGCCAAGCTGCAGCCGCTGCTGGAACAGCATCAGCTGACCGACGCACCGATCCTGCTGCGCATTTCCGGCTGCCCGAATGGCTGCTCGCGCCCCTACCTGGGTGAGATCGCCTTGGTCGGCAAGGCGCCGGGCCGCTACAACCTGATGCTCGGTGCCGATCATCGCGGCCAACGTCTCAACACGCTGTACCGCGAGAACATCACCGAGCCGGAAATCCTCGACGCATTGGCGCCACTGTTCGCCCGCTATTCCGGTGAGCGCGATGGCAGCGAAGGCTTCGGTGACTTCCTGCACCGGGCCGGCATCGTCGCCCTTCCTCCCTACCCCACCCACCGCCAGATATCCGTGGAACTGCAAGCATGAGCGCCCTGCCCAAGACCTCTCACAACCCGTCGGTAACCCTGCCTGACGACCTGGGCCCGCTCAATACCCTGCTCGATTCGCTGGATGCGCAGCAGCGCGTGGAATGGGCACTGCAGAACGCGCCCGGCACGCATGTGCTGTCGTCGAGTTTCGGCGCGCAATCGGCGGTGACCCTGCATCTGCTCAGCAGCCAGCGCCCGGACATTCCGGTGATCCTGATCGACACCGGCTATCTGTTCCCGGAGACCTACCGCTTCGCCGACGAGCTTACCGACCGGCTCAAGCTCAACCTCAAGGTCTACCGCCCGCAGGTCAGCCGCGCATGGATGGAGGCGCGCCATGGCCGCTTGTGGGAACAGGGCGTGGTCGGCATCGAGCAGTACAACAACCTGCGCAAGGTCGAGCCGATGAAGCGCGCCCTGGACGAGTTGCAGGTAGGCACGTGGTTCACCGGTCTGCGCCGCAGCCAGTCGGCAAGTCGCGCCAATACGCCGGTTCTGCAGCGCCGTGGCGAGCGCTTCAAGGTCAACCCGATCGCCGATTGGAGCGATCGCGACGTGTGGAAGTACCTACAGGAGCACAAGCTGCCCTACCACCCGCTGTGGGAACAGGGCTACGTCTCCATCGGCGACTACCACACCACCCGCCGCTGGGAAGCCGGCATGCGCGAAGAAGACACCCGCTTCTTCGGCCTGAAGCGCGAGTGCGGCCTGCACGAAGAGATCTAACCGAAGCAATGTAGTGCCGAGCCACGCTCGGCAGAGGATTCACCGATAACGCCCGAGCGCAGCACTGCTGCGCACGGCAAAAGCCGCCCTCACCCCAACCCCTCTCCCGCAAGCGGGAGAGGGGCAAATCCCGTAGTGCCGAGCCATGCTCGGCAGAGGCCTCACCGGTAAAGCCCCAGCGCAGCACCGCTGCGCACTGCAAAAGCTGCCCTCACCCCAACCCCTCTCCCGCAAGCGGGAGAGGGGCAAATCCCGTAGTGCCGAGCCATGCTCGGCAGAGGCGTCACCGGTAAAGCCCCAGCGCAGCATGGCTGCGCTCTACCAATCCTGCATTTCACCGCCAGCGGTGAATGCCGAAACTCAGTACCGATAATCCAGCTTCAACCAGAACGAACGCCCCGGCTCATTGATCCGCACCGGATCTGCCGGAAAGCCGAAATCCGCACTGCCGGCCAGATTCAGATGCTCGGCATAGGCGCGGTCGAACAGGTTGTCCACGCCCACACTGGCACGCAGCCCGTCATTGATCCGATAGGCGCCATTGAGTGACAAGGTCGCAAAGCCCGCACTCGGGCCCAGGTCCCGCGCGACAACGTTGCCCTCATCCTGGGCCACTCGGTTCTGCCGGCTGACCGCACGCAACAATGCCCCCACCGACCACCGCGCCTGTTCGTACGATGCAGAGAAGCGCCCTTCCAACGGAGGAATCTGTGGCAACGGTCGGTTCTCGCTGCGGTTCTCACCCCAGGCATAGGCCAGCGTACTGCCCAGCTTCCATGCCTGCGTCGGCCGCCACTCCAAGCCCGCTTCCGCGCCGGCGATACGTGCATCCACATTGTTGGCCTGGGTGCTGCTACCCATCATGCCGCCGCTGCGGTACTGGAACAGGATGTAGTCCTGCAGGCGACCGGCATACGCCGACACCCAGGCATCGAGCTTTTCGCTACGGAACTGCAGCCCTAGGTCCAACTGTGTGGTCTGTTCCGGCTTCACGCCCGAGAACGCATTCTTGCTGCCGGCCGGCCCGGCATTGGCCGAGAACAACTCCCAGTAATCAGGCATGCGCTCACTGTGGCCGATACCTGCGTACCAGGTCCAGGCCTGACCATGATCCCGCTCATAGCGCGCGAAGCCGCTGCCGAGATGCTCCTTACGCTGTTGCCCCGCAGTTGGATTTGGCATGCTCATCATGCCGGTCGTCGCCCGCCGATCCTTGACCGTCGCCTTGTCCAGACGCAGGCCGCTGATCCAGCGCTGTGGCGTGCCTTCGCCCAAGGTCAGCTCGGTGAACACACCCTGGCTGCTGAAGTCGGCATCACGTTTCCAGGCCGACTGCTGCCAGGTATTGCGTCCCATGCCATTGCGGCTGCGATGGCGGCTGTCCTGCGCATCGATGCCGGCGACGACAGCCACCTCCTGCCAGCGCCATTCGCTGCTGACACGGCCGCCGCTGGTGCGCCGCTCCACATTCGAAGCCATCGGCATCGGCATGCTGCTGGCCGGGTTGGGTGTGCGCAGCGTGTAGTTATCCATCAGGTGATCTGCATTGTTGTAATACAGATTGGCCTGCAGCTTGTCCCACGCGCCCGGCAGGTTGTCGCGCTCGAAACGCAGGCCATAACTGTCACGTTTGAAGGCTGCGCCATCCATGCCACGCCCGGCGTAACGGGCAATCGCATCACCCGTACCAGCGGTGAGCTCCACCACGGTGTCAGCATCCGGTGTCCAACCGATGGCAGCATCGGCGTTCCACTTGCGCCAACGCGAGGGCACCACATCGCCGTTGCCATCGCGGTAGTCGTCGGACTCGGAACGGTTGCCGTTGACCCGCACATAGCCCGGCGTGCTGCCAACGCTCGCATCCAGCATCTGGTCGTTGCGGTTGTTGGAACCGGCCAAAGCGCTGGCTTTCAGCTCCATGCCCGGGCTGTCGAAGCGCGGCGTCTCGCGCTCGAAGCGCACCGTGCCAGCGGAGGCACCTGCGCCCCAGCGCACGCTCTGCGGGCCCTTGATGACGGTCAGCCGGTCATAGGTTTCAGGCGCGATGTAGGACAAGGGGTTGTCCATCCGTGACGGACAGGCACCGATCATTGTTCCGTCATTACTGAGGATGTTCAGTCGCGAACCGGACATGCCGCGCAACACGGGGTCGCCGTTGGTCCCGCCATTACGGATCGCCGAAAAGCCCGGCACGGTCTTGAGGTAATCGGCGCCGTCGCTGGCAGGCACAGGCTGCCGCGGCAGACGTGGATCGGTAACCCATTGCAGCGGCGAGGACGGCGCCGCGGCGATGACCACCAAGGTATCCAAGGTTCGGGTCAGATCACGCTCGGCGGCAACCGCGAGATGGGGGAACAGCGCCATGCAGACACAGACGGACAGGCACGCGGGAGCACCCAGCGTGCGGGAAAGGAATTTCATTTGGTTCTCCAATACGACACAACCACGCGTTGCCAGATGGCAGCGCGCGGCAAACAGAAAAGGTGGCGTTATCTGGAGAGCACCGGCGGCCCGCGCGGCGGATGCGCCGGCCAGCGCAGGCTGGCAGGAACAAGCGTCTTTCGGGGAGATTGTGGCGCAAGCCGATACAGCAGCGGTGCCAGTACCAGGATCACCGCCAGCCATGGCAGCAGGCGCGAGGCCATCGTGCAGTAATCGCAGGCCTCGCCATGGGCAGCGTGGTGGTCGGCTGGCGTCGGGGCCGGCTTCACTTCTGTCGCTGCAAGCGCAGGAGCTGCATGCGACATGTGCTGCATGTCGTGATGGCCTGCATGCGGATCTACAGGCATCTGCATCGCGGCCTCATGCGCGGCATGATCCATTGCACTCATCGGCAGCTGCTGCGATTGCAGCCAGCGGCTGACCACCGGCGCCACTGCCATCAACAAGGCAGCGGCAAAAGCCAGCAGGAGCACAAAGGATTGGAAGCGAAGCGAGCGCATGACCCGCCCATTTTATCGGCATGGCAGTAATGGGGTCGCCGCACAGGGTGCGACCGTTTGCCGCATGACCGCCGCCCTGTAGTGCCGAGCCATGCTCGGCAGAGGCCTTCCAAGCAACGGATCAGCACAACAGCTGCTGTAGGAGCGGCGTAAGCCACGAAGCTGACTTCAATGGAATCGCAGGCATTGCTGCATTCGGATGCATCGTCAGCTTCGCGGCTTACGCCGCTCCTACAGGATTCGAAAAAATCGACGGATGAAGCGTCAGCGAAGCCTGGCCGACTGCAGGCCTTCAACGAAATCGCGCACAGCCCGCGCCGCCGGTGAAGGACATGCCTGCAGGAGGAGATGAGGGCCTGCGATGCTCCTGACAGTCGCTTGCTTGATCGCCGACAGAATAAGCTCACCGGCACCTGGCATGATCAGGCGATCACTCTCCGCTCGCAGATACAACACCGGCAAGGTGACGCGTGTCAGCAAAGCCGACACATCCGCCTGCATTGCAAGCGCCGCACGTTGCCGCAACACGTTTGGATGCACTTCAAGCAAGGCCCGTTCGAGCGCAAGGTTCAATGCCGGGGTTGCCCAGCGACCCAGCAACCACCAGGACAGCAAGGCCAGCGGCAACGCGCGGACAGGCGCAAAACGCGTCAGCGGTGCCAACGGCGAGAAGAACGGCAGCGGCGTGCGTGCGAAGGTTGTGGACAATACCAAGCCAACCAGATTAACCGGTGGATCAGCTGCGATGGACAGCGCTATAGGACCGGAAAAGGATTCGCCCAACAGCACGAAGGGAACATCGCTTGGCAACGCAGCCTTGACCAGCACCTCCAACGCCGCGTAGTCCAACGCCTTGTCTGGCGGATATCGCAGCACCGTCACCGGCCCAAACACATCACCCACGCAGGCGACAAACTGCGCATGCAGTGCCGACGTGCCATCGAGGCCGGGCAGGATTACCAGTGCGGTCACCCCGCCCGTCTCATTCAGACCGTAATCGTCTGCGTCAACGATTCCCAGGTCGGCGGCACCGGCCAATCGGCCTGCTGGTTGCCGTCCAATACCCGGCGCAGGTCGCGCTTGTCGATCTGCGGTGCAAGCACGTGCACCAACTCCAAGGCGTAATCGCGCAATACGCGGTCGCGCGGCAATACAGCCCACGCGATGCACTCGGGAATCGATGCCGGTGCAGGCCAGGCGCGCAGGTCGGTGTCGTTGGCGCTTACCGCCATTTCCGCGAGCAGGCCAACGCCCAGTCCGGTGCGCACATAGGTCTTGATCAGATCCGCGTCCAACGCGGTCAAGGTCAGGTCAGGCTCCAGATCCAGCGCGGCAAATGCACGACGCAGCGAGGAACTGGTGCGGGTGGAAGATTCATAGCTGATCAACGGATGGCTGGCCAATGCGGCCATGTCCGGGGTTACCCCGGCACGATCCAGCGGGTGGCCCTTGGGCACCAGCACCAACCTGCGCCAGCGATACAGCGGCACGGCAATACCGGTGCTCGGTTCGCCACCTGCAGTACTGATGATGGCGATATCCGCATCGCCTTGGCTCAGCAGATCCAGTGCATCGCTTTCAGCGGCCTGCTGTAGATGCACGCTTACCTGCGGATAGGCCAACTTGATGCGCGCAACCGCAGGCGGCAACACGAAGCGTGCCTGCGTGTGGGTCGTGGTCAGGATCAGCTGGCCGTGGCTTTCGCGGCGCTGGTTGGCTGCGTAGGTGCGGATGTTGTTGGCTTCGGACAATACGCTGCGCGCGCGGTTGATCACTTCCTCGCCGGCCGGCGTTACCGACTCTAGACTTCTTCCTTTTCTGACAAACAACAGGAAACCCAACTCGTCTTCAAGCTGTTTGAGCTGTTTCGACAACCCCGGCTGGGTGGCATGCACCCGTGTCGCGGCGAGCGTGATGTTCAGCTCGGCATCGGCAATAGCAACCAGGTAACGCAGTTGGGTAAGTGTCATCGCAGTGTTGGAGAGAGATCTTCAGTAAGGAACTGTGAAGAATGTAGGCCAAAACGGTCTCGATACTTATAACCTAAAGTTATCTGACGTGGGGCGGTTTTCATTTCCGGCGCTGCGGGGCCGGCGCTACGGTCACGGTCCTTACTCCGACTACCTCCGCCATCGCCTTGGACAGCCCCTTGTTTCCCCTGTTTGCCGACCTCAAGGGTCGGGCCGTGCTGGTCGTTGGCGGGGGCGCGGTGGCCGAGCGAAAAACCGAGGCGTTGCTGCGTGCTGGCGCCCTGCCCCGGGTCGGCACACCGGCCTTGAGCCCGGCGCTGCAGCAATTGGCCGATGCCGGCCGCATCCAATGGTTGAATGGTCAGTTTGATCCGGCCTGGCTGGATCAATCAGTCTGGCTGGTGATTGCCGCCACCGACGACAATGCCATCAATCGCGCCGTCGCCGAGGCTGCCGAGGCGCGGCGGCTGTTCGTCAATGTGGTGGACGATGCTGCGCTGTCTGGTTTCCACGTGCCTGCGGTGGTCGAGCGCGGGCCGCTGCAGATCGCCATTTCCAGCGGCGGTGGCGCGCCGATGGTCGCGCGGCATGTGCGCCGCCAGATCGAGGAACTGTTTGATCAGGCCTGGGGCCAGTTGGCGCAGCTGGTCAGCCGCAAGCGCGGGTTGATACGCGAGCGTTTCCCCGAGTTGGCCGCGCGCCGTCGCTTCTTCGACCGGCTGATTGAAGGCCCGCTGCTCGGCCTGCTGCGCGCACGCCAGTCGATTGCTGCCGAAACCCAGCTGTTGATGGACCTCGCGGCCGAAGCGCCAGTTCATCCTGGCTCGGTGGTACTGGTTGGCGCAGGCTCCGGTGATCCCGGCCTGCTCACCCTCAACGCGCTGCGCGCACTGAATCAGGCCGATGTGATCCTGCATGACCGTCTGGTCAGCGCCGAGGTATTGCAGCTTGCGCGGCGCGATGCCGACTTCATCGAGGTTGGCAAATCCGCACAGGGCCGCAGCACCGCGCAGGAGCATATCCATGCGCTGATGCTTGAACATGCCCGCGCCGGCAAGCGCGTTGTACGGCTCAAAGGCGGCGATGCCTTCGTGTTCGGTCGTGGCGGCGAAGAACTGCAGTTCCTGCGCAGCCATGGCATCGCCTTCGAAGTGGTGCCCGGCATCACCGCGGCGCTGGCCTGCGCCGCCTATGCCGGCATTCCGCTGACACACCGCGATCACGCCCAGCAGCTGCGGCTGGTGACCGCACACTGCAAGGACTCGCTGGATACGCTGGATTGGCCGGCGCTGGCAGCGCCGCGGCAGACGCTGGTGTTCTATATGGGCGTGGCCGCGTTGGCGCAGATCCGCAGCCACCTGCTCGGCGCCGGTTTGGCCGCCAGCACGCCATTTGCTCTGATCGAAAATGGCTCGCGCGCCGACCAACGGGTAGTCAGCGGGCAACTGCGCCAGCTACCCGAGGCCGCCGCCCAGCACCAGGTGAAGTCACCGGCACTGCTGATCCTCGGCGACGTGGCGGCGCTGGCCGATGAACTGCATTGGTTCGGCGACGCCCCGCTGCACGCAGCGCCCACTGTTTCCTCACTTTCCGCAAAGACAGCACCGCCCACACTGGCCGACGCCGCCTGACCACCTCCCCGGAGATTTCAATGGCCCTGTACAACAGCATCCTGGACACCATCGGCAATACCCCGGTGGTCAAGCTCAACCGCCTGGCCCCGGCCGGCGTCGATATCTACGTCAAAGTCGAATCGTTCAACCCGGCCGGTTCGGTCAAGGACCGCCTGGCCCTGGCCATCATCCTCGACGCCGAGAAGAAGGGCCTGCTCAAGCCCGGCGACACCATCGTCGAAGCCACCTCCGGCAACACCGGCGTCGCCCTGGCCATGGTGGCCGCCGCGCGCGGCTACAAGTTCGTCGCCACGATGGTGGAAACCTTCTCCATCGAGCGCCGCAAGCTGATGCGCGCCTATGGCGCCAAGGTCATCCTGACCCCGGCCGCCGAGCGCGGCAGCGGCATGGTGCGCAAGGCCAAGGAACTGGCGCAGCAGCACGGCTGGTTCCTGGCCAGTCAGTTCGCCAATCCAGCCAATCCGGCCTATCACCGCCAGACCACCGCCGCCGAGATCCTGCGCGACTTCGCCGGCAAGCGCCTGGACTATTTCGTCAGCGGCTGGGGCACCGGCGGCACCCTGACCGGCGTCGGCGAAGTGCTGAAGCTGGCCCGCCCGGAAACCCGCATCATCGCCACCGAGCCGGCCGGCGCCGCGCTGCTGGCCGGCAAGGATTTCACCCCGCACAAGATCCAGGGCTGGACCCCGGACTTCGTCCCGGAGGTGCTCAACCGCAACGTCTACGACCAGTTGCTGTCGATCCAGGACGAGCGCGCGATTGAAACCTCGCGCCGCCTGGCCGCCGAGGAAGGCATCTTCGTCGGCATTTCCTCCGGCGCCACGGTTGCCAGCGCGCTCGATGTCGCCGCCTCTGCCGAGGCCGGCTCGGTGATCCTGGCGATGCTGCCCGACACCGGCGAGCGCTATTTCTCCACGCCGCTGTTTGCCGACATCAACGACGGCTCCGACGACGACTGGCTGGCCGGCCTTCCGTAATAGCCGTTACTTAACCCGTCAGCAACGCGAAGGCCGCCCATGCGGCCTTCGTGCTTTTCCGTGCCCGTGAATCGCGCCGGATGAGACGCCATGGGCGCAGACTGCAGTTGTGTCCGGCCAGGCGGTAGCCGTCACATCTTTCTCATACATCGCAATGGAAGATCACGGCCATGAACATTGAAGTTTGGCAGGGCGACATCACCGAACTGGCCGTTGACGTCATCGTCAACGCGGCCAATGAAACCCTGCTTGGCGGCGGCGGCGTGGACGGTGCAATCCATCGGGCCGCAGGCCCCGGCCTGCTGCGCGAATGCGAGCAGTTGCCCGAGCTGCGCACCGGAGTGCGTTGTCCTACCGGCGAAGTACGCGCCACCGGCGGCCACAACCTGCCGGCCAAGCACGTGTTCCATACCGTCGGCCCGGTGTGGCGCGATGGTCGCCATGATGAAGCGGCGTTATTGGCCAATTGCTACTGGCAGTCACTGCGGCTGGCCGAGCAGATGGGTCTGGAGTCGATCGCCTTCCCGGCAATCAGCTGCGGCGTGTACGGCTACCCGCTGCACCAGGCGGCGGTCATAGCCGCAACCGAGACCATGACCTGGCAGAAGGGCCATGCGCGGCCTTCGCGGATCGTGTTGGTGGCTTACAACGCGGCGGCGTTCAAGATCTATCAGCAGGCCCTGGCCAGCGCTGGGCCGGCGCAGGAGCAGGCGGGGTCTGTACTGGCGTCGTTTGCGGGTGGGTTTGCGCCTGCGCATTGAGGAGTTTTGGCTATCCAACGGCCAAGCAAAATCAAAGCCTACCCCTCCCCAGCCCTCCCCTTCGCTACGCGAAAGGGAGGGGGCAAGAGCGGCTACCCGCGATCGGCCCGACCTGCATGACCAGCTCCCTCCCTTTGCCACAGGCAAGGGGAGGGTTGGGGAGGGGTAGCTCTTGGCAGCAACCCCATCACCCCAGCTCACCACCTACCCCATAAACCCAGGCATCAAAAAACCCCTGCAGTGAGCGCCCGGCAGCATGCTCCATCGCCTTCTGGAAATCCGCCGTCACCACCGAGCGCCCATCATTGGCCTGCGTGTACTCGCGCAGCCCAAGCCAGAACAGCTCCTCGCCTAATTCCAACCGCAAGCGGTGCAGCACGTAAGCGCCTTTCTTGTAGACCACCGCACGATCATCGGCGCTGGGTTTGTTCCAATCAGGGTATACCAATGGCCGATCAGCGCCCTTCGCGCGCAACGCCAGCAGCCGCTGCTCCCAACCCTGCACCATCGCCTGATACGCCGCTTCGCCCTGCGACTGCTGCAACCATGCAGCGGTCATGAAGTTGGCGAAACCTTCGTTGAGCCAGAAGTGCTCCCAGCCTGCACAGGTAACGCGGTTACCCCACCACTGATGTGCAGCCTCGTGTGCGATCAGGCTGGTCTGGGTGGCATCGGCAAGCACCTCCTGTCCGTAGGCCTCCGACATCAGCGACAGCCCTGCCATTTCCTGGCCGATGGTGCGCTTGACCAAGGCCTGCCGATAGTCGCCCTGGTAGGCCAGACCTGCGCGTTCGGCAAAGAAGTCCAACATGGCGCCGGTGTCGGCGAACAGTTGCCGCAGTTCGCCCTCTGAACGATCCAGCGCGTAGTAATGCAAGGTGTTGCCGGCATGCGCCTGCTGCACATGCCGGTAAGGCGCAGCAGCAAAGCCGTAGACGTAGCCCGGCATCGGCGTGCGCAGCTGCCAGCGGTGCTCGATGCGGCCATCCGGCAATTGCCGCGACGGCAAGGCCTCGCCTACCGCGGCTGTCGTCAGATCCTTGGGCAGGCGCAATGCCAGCAGCAAAGTGGCACGCTCGTCCGGCGCGTTGATCGACGGCATCCATTGGTCGGTGGAGAAGACGGTGTAGACCTCGTTTCGCTCGGCAGCGAACTCCAGACCGAAGCGCGGTTTGCCGTGGTAATGCAAGCGCACGCTGGCTTGTTCGCCGGCATTCAACGCTCGTGCAAGACTGACGGTCAGTTTTCCATCTTCCAGTTGGAAGTCCACCGGATTGCCATTGTGCGTGGCCGAGTCGACGACCAGCGCACCACTGTCCAGAACCAGTTCCTGCAGCGGAGCGATTGCATTGAACCGCACCAGGGTTTCGCCCTGCAGCTGGCCTGCTGCGATATCCAGATCCAAGGTGGTCGCGTAGTGCTGGATATCAAAGCTGCGTGGTTCCGCAGCGAAGGCCGACACAGCCATGGTCGATGCAAACAGCCCAAGCGTGATTCTGCGAGGCATCGGATCCTCCCTGATGGAAAATCCGATTGTAGGGCGTCGAGCTTGTGGGAGCGGCGTAAGCCGCGAAGCTGGAAATGCTCAGGCTGCCTGGAATGAATGCAATGGCAGCCACCCTGGCGGTTTTGTTTGTGCCGGCTTCGCGGCTTACGCCGCTCCTACAAAAAACACTGCAAAACAAAACGCCGGCTGTTGGCCGGCGTTTCGTTCAACTCACGCAGGTTGGCGTATCAGCCTTCCCACTTGCCCTGTGCAGCCAGGCCGTTTTCCTTGGCACGCTCGAACACGGTCTTCTGTGCAGCAGCGTAGTTGCCCTTCATGTCCTTGGCCCACAGCTTCAGTGCAGCCTGCTGCATGGCGCGGCCGTAGGAGAAGCTCAGCGGCCACGGCAAGGTGCCGACCTGGTTCATGGCGTTGAGGTGCGCGGTGGACTGCTCGTCGCTCTGGCCACCGGACAGGAACACCACGCCCGGCAGGATCGCCGGCACGGTCGACTTCAGGCACATCACGGTGGACTCGGCCACTTCCTCGACATCCACCTGCTCGTCGCAGGTCTTGCCCGGGATGACCATCGAGGCCTTCAGGATGGTGCCTTCCAGCACCACGTTCTGCTGGTACAGGGCGTCGAACAGCGAACGCAGGGTCGCTTCGGTGACCTCGTAGCAGGTCTCGATGTCGTGGTCGCCGTCCATGATCACTTCCGGCTCGACCATCGGCACCAGACCGCATTCCTGGCACAGCGCGGCATAACGGGCCAGCGCGTGGGCATTGGACTCGATGCAGGTGCCCGACGGCATGCTTTCACCGATGTTGATCACCGCACGCCACTTGGCGAAACGCGCGCCCAGCTTGTAGTACTCCTGCAGGCGCTCGCGCAGGCCGTCCAGGCCTTCGGTCACCAGCTCACCGGGGCAGCCGGCCAGCGGGTGCGCACCCTTGTCGACCTTGATGCCCGGGATCATGCCGTTGTCGGCCATGTACTTGGCGAACGGCACGCCGTCCTTGGTCGACTGGCGGATGGTTTCGTCGTACAGGATCGCGCCGGAGATGTGCTCGTTGAGCTTCGGCGTGGTCAGCAGCAGCTCGCGGTAGGCACGACGGTTTTCTTCCGTGTTCTCGATGCCGACGCTTGCGAAGCGCTTGGCAATCGTGCCGGTGGATTCGTCAATGGCGATGATGCCCTTGCCCGGGGCGACCATGGCCTGGGCGGTTTCAGCCAGCAGTTCGATGCTCATGAAGTTCCTGTAACAGGGTGCGGGAAAAACCGGATTATAGCCCGACCCGCTCACCGGCTGGCTGCCCGCAAGGTCTGGAACCGGTTTCAGCCTGTCATCTCAGGACAAAAGCTGTCCGCTCCGATCAATTGATGACCGGAGCGGTGGCGTGTTGCTGGCGTCGTTTACAGGTCGCCCAGACCGCTGGCGCGGCCGTCGTTACCTACTTCCAGCAAACGCAGGGTGTTGGTGGCGCCATGGGTTTCCATGTGCTCGCCACTGGTGAACACCACGCGATCACCCGCTTCCAGCAGGTTGGACTCCACCAGCAAGCGGATGCTGCCGCGAGCAGCCTCACGCGGGGTGAAACCACGGCTGTCGAAGTTGATCGGGAACACATCGCGCATCAGCGCCATCTGCCGGCGTGCACCGTCATGGCGGGTGACCGCGTAGATCGGCGACTTGGCGCGGAAGCGCGACAGGTAGCGCGCGGTGCCACCGGATTCGGTCATCGCCACGATGGCGCGCACGCCCACGTGCTGGGCCAGGAACATGGTGCCCATGGCGATGGCCTGGTCGGCGCGCTCCAGGTTGCGCGGCGAGGCATTGAAGTCGGTTTCGGTCTGGAACTGACGCTCGGCACCCAGGCAGATACGGGCCATCGCCTCGACCGCCTTGACCGGATAGGCACCGGCCGCGGTTTCAGCCGACAGCATCACTGCGTCGGTACCGTCGATGACCGAGTTGGCTACGTCCAGCACTTCGGCGCGGGTCGGGATCGGGCTCTCGACCATCGACTGCAGCATCTGCGTGGCGGTAATCACCACCTTGTTCTGCGCCAGCGAGGCCTTGATGATCTTCTTCTGCAGGCCCGGCAGTTCGGCGTCGCCGATCTCCACGCCCAGGTCACCACGCGCCACCATCACCACATCGCTGGCATCGACGATCTCTTCCAGGTTCTCGATGGCTTCGGTGCGCTCGATCTTGGACACCAGCGCGGCGTAGCAGCCATGCGACTCGGCGATCTCGCGCGCGTCATTCATGTCCTGCGCGTTGCGGCAGAACGAGACGGCGATGAAGTCGACGCCGATCTTGGCAACGATGCCGATCAGCTCCTTGTCGCGTTCGGTCAGCGCACCCAGCGACAGACCGCCGCCCTGCTTGTTCAAACCCTTGCGGTCGGACAGCACGCCGTCATTGAGCACGGTGTTGATGATGCGCTCGCCCTGCACTTCAACTACCTGCAGCTGCATCAGGCCGTCGTCGAGCAGCAGCACGTCACCCGGCGCCACATCCTGCGGCAGGCCGAGGTAGCTCACGCCCACCTGGCTGGTATCACCGGCCGGTGCCGAGGTGCTGGCGATCAGGTCGAAACGGTCGCCGGCCTTCAGCGAAATCTTGCCCTCGGCAAAACGCTCGATGCGGATCTTCGGGCCCGGCAGGTCGGCCAGGATGCCGACTTCCACGCCCACACGCTGGGCGGCAGCACGCACGTCGGCGGCACGCTTGGCCTGGCCGGACGGATCGCCGTGGGAGAAGTTCAAACGCACGACGTTGACACCGGCGCGGAACAGATCGTCCAGCACGCCCGGCGCGTCAGTTGCCGGCCCGAGGGTGGCGAGGATCTTGGTGCGGCGCTGACGTTCAATCATTGTGCGTAGTCTCCCTAATAGACCGCCGAAAGTAGCACATCCATTGCATGACAACGATGTCGCATACGATTTCATACGACACTTTCTGCTGTGTCCCAAAGACAGGCCAGACAGTCGGTCTGGACATACCGTACGGTATGACAACGCGGGACCTATAGCTGACTTGCATAGGTCAATAAGCCAGGGTGATAGCTCAGCACGCGGATGTTGCTGTTGCGTGTTGAATCGGGGGAAAGTTTTGCTGCTGCGCAGCAAGAAAAGTTGGCAGCAAAGACATGCCGAGGACATCGGGTGACAACTGGTGCGAGCACGGCACGAACGCCGAGGGCTTCCCCGAAAACCCTTCAGATCGCCATTCCCGCGCAGGCGGGCATGACGATCTGAAATTTTGCTGAGGCCTGTCCGCGTTGTGGCTCCGGATGCCGGAGCCACAAAACATCAAACCCGTCACTCAACCGCGCAACACCGCCGCCAACTCATCCGGCGTCGCTGCCAACGCTCCGGCCCCGGCAGCCTGCAACTCTTCGCGACCACCAAAGCCCCACAGCACGCCGACATTGCGCATGCCATGGTGACGCGCACCTTCGATATCCATGCGGCGGTCACCGATCATCCAGCACTGCGAGGCCTGCAACGACAAACGCTGCAAGGCCTCGGCGATCAACTCCGGCTTGTGGCTGCGTGAGCCATCTTCGGTCGCACCGATGATGTCCTCGAAGCAACCACCAAACGGCAGGTGCTCGACGATGCGCCGTGCATGCGGCTCGTTCTTGGCGGTGACCACGGCCAGCCGATGGCCGGCCGCGTGCAGGCCCTGCACGACCTCACCGATACCGGCGTAGATGTCGTGCTCCTTCCAGCCATGCGCATCGAAGCGTTCGCGGTACAACTCCACCGCACGCTCCACGCGCAGGGCGTCGCCAAACAAGGGCTTGAAGCTGGTACGCAGGGCCGGGCCGATCCACTTGCGCAGCTCGGCATCGCCCGGCACCGGATGCTCCATCTGCTCCAGTGCATAGGCCACGCAGCGGGTGATGCCGACGGCCGAATCAATCAGTGTGCCATCAAGATCGAAGAAGAAAACGTCGCGGCTCACGAGCCGCGAGCCTCCAACGCTGCCACCGCCGGCAAGGTCTTGCCTTCCAGGAACTCCAGGAACGCGCCGCCGCCGGTGGAGATATAGCTCACCTGCTTGGCGATGCCGTACTTGTCGACCGCGGCCAGGGTGTCGCCACCGCCCGCAATCGAGAACGCATTGGAGCTGGCGATGGCCTTGGCCAGTGCTTCCGTACCCTTGCCGAAGGCATCGAACTCGAACACACCGACCGGGCCGTTCCAGACCACCGTGCCGGCTTTTGCAATCAACTCGGCGTACTGCGCAGCGGTCTGCGGACCGATATCCAGAATCATGTCGTCAGCTTCCACCGCAGCAACCGCCTTGACCGTGGCCGGCGCGTCAGCGGCGAACGCCGGTGCCACCACCACGTCGGTCGGCAGCGGGATCTCGGCACCGCGTGCCTTGGCGTCGGCATCGATCTTGCGCGCGGTATCCAGCAGATCGTTCTCAACCAGCGACTTGCCCACGCCATGGCCTTCGGCTGCGATGAAGGTGTTGGCGATGCCGCCACCGACGATCAGCTGGTCGACCTTGCTGACCAGGCTGGACAGCAGTTCCAGTTTGGTCGACACCTTGGAGCCGGCCACGATCGCCAGCAGCGGGCGCGCCGGGTTGGCCAGCGCCTTGTCCAACGCGTCCAGCTCGGCCATCAGCAGCGGGCCGCCAGCAGCAACCGGGGCGAAACGGATCACGCCATGGGTCGAGGCCTGCGCGCGATGCGCCGTACCGAAGGCATCCATCACGAACACGTCGCACAGCGCGGCGTACTTCTGCGACAGCGCCTCGTCATCCTTGCCCTCGCCCACATTCATGCGGCAGTTTTCCAGCAGTACGATCTGGCCCGGGGCCACGTCGACACCGTCCACCCAGTCCTTGACCAGCGGAACGTCCACGCCCAGCAGCTCGGACAGGCGCTTGGCCACCGGTGCCAGCGAATCGGCCTGGCTCCACACGCCTTCCTTGGGGCGGCCCAGGTGCGAGGTCACCAGCACGGCAGCGCCCTTCTCCAGTGCCAGCTTCAGGGTTGGCAGCGAGGCGGTGATGCGCTGCTCGGAGGTGATCTTGCCGTTCTCGTCGATCGGCACGTTCAGATCCTGGCGGATCAATACGCGCTTGCCGGAAAGGTCGAGGTCGGTCATGCGAACGATGGACATGGCAGGATCAGCTCCGCAAAGATGGGGGAAACCGCAATTCTCGCCCGCCCTGCCTGATGGGGCAAACCCAAGGTGCACCGGATGTCACCACGCCTGCCGCAACCCGAGCTGTCCAGCCCCCGCCTGCGCCTGCGCGAAGTCCGGGATGGCGACGCTGCAGCGCTGTTCGCCATCCATAGCGATGCCCGGGTGATGCGCTACTGGAGCTACCCGGCCTGGACCGAACTGGAACAGGCCAAACAGAAGATCGCCGACATCCAGCGCCAGCGCCGCGAACTGGACATGCTGGTCTGGGCGATTGCCGACGCGGACACTGACCTGTTGATAGGCAGCAGCGCCATCTTTCACATGGACCAGATACAGGCGCGCGCCGAGATCGGTTACAGCCTGCATCCCGACTGGCAGGGCCGCGGCCTGGCCAGCGAAGCCCTGCAGTTGGTGCTGGGCTACGTCTTCAACGATCTGGGGCTGCGCCGCATCGAGGCCGACATCGACCCGCGCAACCTGCCCTCCTGTCGCCTCGTCGAAAGGTTCGGCTTCGTCCGCGAAGGCCTGTTGCGCGAGCGCTGGCATGTAAACGGCGAAATCTGCGACAGCGCCATCTACGGCCTGCTACGCCGGGATTTCAATCGATAGAGCCGAGCCATGCTCGGCTGGGGCGTTACCGATGCACTCCCCTTGTGGGAGCGGCGTCAGCCGCGAAGCAGATAAACCCAAAGAGCAAAGAACAACCCCTCCCCGCCCCTCCCCTTCGCTGTGCGAAAGGGAGGGAGATGAGCATGCGAGCTGCATGTGCAAGGCCTCTGCCGAGCATGGCTCGGCACTACATCAGGTGTCTTTTTTATCTGTGCGGCTGCTGCGGATCAGGCTGAATGCAAAGCCCGCTACTGCTGCAGCGCCCAAGACCAGCACCACCCATAGCACGATGTTCTTCCAGTCGCGCGGCGCTTCGGCCTGCTGGTAGGCAGCATCACCGGCACGCTGCGCACCTGCCCCCAGCGTCGCCGCGACCGGCTGCCACTGCGCGCCGTTGTGTGCACGCAAGGCGGCCAGCATCGGATCCAGCGCCGCCTGCGCCTTGCCCTCGTCCGCGCTGCCTGCAACCAACAGGTAAGGCGCACGCCCCTGCGCAAGAAACACCACGCTGCCGGGGCGGTAACCCAGGCGCAACGCTGGCGCGGCAGCAGGCACTGCACCAGGCTCAGCCTGCAGACGCCACTGCCGGTCATCGACGATGCCCGAGGTTTCCAACGGCGGTGAGCGTTGCTGCTTGCCGGCCTGACTCAGATTCCACGCATTCCAGCCACTGGTCAGCGTCTGCCAGACCGGTTCACCGTTGTCGGCGCGCGAGCGGTCCTCATCACGACTGGATACCGTCCAGCTCACCGCGCTATTGGCAGGCATCACCACATCCAGGCGCTGCACCGGGAAGCGGCCCTGCAAACGGTATAGATAACCGTCCTTGCCATTGCCGCCGGCAGCCGCCTGCAACTCCTGCCACTGCCAATCGCCTACCTCGACCGCGTCAGCAAACTCACCGCGCAGCCCCTGCAACTGCGGTGCACCGCTACGCTGCAAGGGCACCAGGCGCAGATAGCGCAAGCCTGACTCGACCCTGATGCTGTTGCTGCGCAGCTCGTTGCCCTGGTTGCGCAGCTGCACCAGCCGCACCTGCGGATCCAGCACCTGCCAGCCACGCAGGTCATCGCTGCCTTCAAGGCGATAACCAAGATCCAGCGTCGCCGCCGTGTCATTCCAATCAACCAGCAGTTTGTGCAGCTTGCCCGCCTCGTCACCAAGATCGACCAGCCATACCGGGTCGGCGCTACCAACCGCAGGTGTCGCACCTACCGAATTGCGGATCGACACCACTTTGCCAGCGGTATCGCGTTCCACCACGATGCTCAGGTCCTCATCGCCGCCCGCGCTGGCTGCAGGTAGTGCAAACCATTGCAGCGGCGCGATACGCAGCGCACCACCAAGCGGTGTTGCAGCGGCATACACCGCGCTGGCCACCGGCTTGCCGTCGGCATCGATCACCCGTACATCGCGCAGGTCACGCCAATGCACCGCCGAATACACCGTTGCATCCAGCGGCACCCGGTAGGCGCCTGCATCAGGCTGCGACAACTGCAGCGGCCACTGCCGGGCGAAGTCATCGGCGGCAATTGCACTGAAGGGCAACAAGGCCAGTACCAGCAGGCGCTTGATCATGCAGATGTTTCCTCGTTGTTTGTTTCAGTACCCACCCGACGCGGCGGTGCTGGTGCCAGCCAGCCGACCAGGGTGCACAGCAGGCCATAGGCGATGAAGGCACCAATACCCAGCAGATCGCCTAGATTGCCGCGATCGATCAGCAGCAACTTGGCCAACACCACGCTCATCAGGATGGCACCGGCCAGCCACAGTCCCCACTGGCCTCGACGCGAGCCGGAGATCCAGCCGATCACACCCAGCAGGCTCCAGACCACGGTCAGGCTGGTCTGCGCCAACTTGCTGCCGAGCAGACTGTCGCTCCACGGCACATCGCCCCAGTGGTGCACCGCACGCAGCGTCATCACCGTCACCAGTACCAGCGCGGCCACTGCCGTGCCCACCAGCTGCATCGGCAACGCTGCCACGCCCGCATTCTGGCGCAGGCGCATCGCCAGCAAGGCAAGCACGGCGATCTCGGCCAGCTCCAGCGGGTTCAACACAACAATCCACGGCAACGGCGCAGCCGAGCCGGAGCTGGTCAGCGAGGTCAGCCACCACAAGCCCAGTGCCGCGAACACTGCGATCTGCAAGGCCTTGCGATAGCCATCAAACGCTGCGCCCAAGGGCTGCGACAACCACGCCCAGCGGTACATGGACAACACCGCCAGCAGCAGCCACGGCAGTGCCAGCAGCATGCCCACCCAACCTTCGGCCAGCGCGAAGCGGTCGCCGATATGCCAGGCCAACAACGACAGCACGGTCGGCCACAGCAACCACCAGGCCAACTGTGCCAGACCAGCGACCGTACCGCTGCCAGCGCGCAGGCACATCAGGCTGCGCACACCCAGAACGGCGAAAACTGCCCACGCCAACGCGCCGTAACCGGCGAATGGCTGCCCGTACTCGGACACCTGCAGGAAGGCCACCGGGAAGGCCATCACCAACGCGCCCAGCGTGGTCAAGGACAGCGCCAACGCCGGTGCGCGACGCTGCACCTCCGCGGCCAGCCAACCGGTCACACCAAGCAATAGCAAGACCGCATGCAGACGACTGTCGATCTCGACGAAATCACCGATTTCCAGGATCACGTTGCCCAGCCACCATGCCAATGCCCACAGATAGGCGACCGTCGCAACCTGCGGATTGCCTGCCCGTCGGTACCACCATGCGGTGGCGAAGCCGGCCACGGCGATCAGCAAGGCGCCCATGAAGGCGGCGTTGGCAATGGCAGTGGTCGCGCTGGAATAGCTACCCGACACGCCAATAGCCAACGCCGCGGCGGCAACCAACTGCAGACCAAGGCCGGTCCAGCGCGCCAAGCGGCGATCCTGGGTCAAGCCCAACCAGACCAGACCCGCGCCTTCCAGCGCGAACACCGATGCCGTCGCCTTGGCCGACAACGCCAGCGGCACCGCCAAGGTGGCGAAGCCCACGGCGAGAATGGCGTAGCCGCGTGCCAGCACATTCATGCGTTCGTTGTTGATCAGCGCGCGCGCCAACACTGCATACAGTGCAGCCACACCCAATGCGCAGAATGCCAAGGGCATGCGATCGCCCTGCAACAACGCGGCCTGCAGCGAGAATGCGACCAGCGGCGTACCAAACAACAGACAGCCATCAATGCGCGCACTGCCAGCGCTGCTGGCCTTGCGGGCATACAACAAGGGCAACAACAGATAAAACACGAAGAACAACACCAGGAATGGCTCGGTGCTGTTGAAATTGGCCGGGGTGTACTTCAACACGCCCCAGGCCGTGCCAATGCCCCAGGTGAAGACAAACCCCAGCAGGTTGAGGATGCGCCACGGCCGCACCCAGGCGATGGCGAAGATGCCGGCATTGAGCAGTGCGTAGTACGAGAACAGGGCTACATGATTGCCACTGCCGTCGGACAACCAGATCGGCGCCATGAAGCCGGCCAGCACGCCAAGGATGGCCAGGGTTTTGCTCTCCTGCAGCACCGCCATCACCGACAGGCCGGCAATCAGCACCACACTCAATGCGAAGGCAGCACCCGTGCCGATCATTCCGTAGTTCTTGCAGGCGGAGAACACCACCAGCAACAGGATGCCGATCATGCCGCCCTGCATCGCCAGGGCGAAGCTGCGATGGCTTTCGCGTTTGCGCCAGGCGAATACCAATCCGGCCAATGCCGCTGCACTGATGCCAGCCAGCTTCAGGCTGACCGGCACGGTGAACCAGCCCTGGTCAGTGGCGTACTTGAGCAACGCCGCCACGCCCGCCAGCAGCACCAGCATGCCGACCTTGACCGGCACATTGCCGCTGGTCAGCCATTGCTTGGCATAGGCGACTGCACGTTCGACGAAATTGGGTTCGGCCGGTGGGACGGGTTCGACCGGTGTCCAGGTCTGCTGCGGCGCCGGCTCACGGCGCTCGGGCACCGGACGGCGAGGTGCGCTTGCCAGCGGGTCGAGCGGGTCAAGCTTGGGCGGCAAGGGTGGAGGCGCTGGCGCCGCAGCCACAGGTTCTGGCGCGGAGGCCGGCGCAGCGGCCACCGCTGGCTCGACAATGGAATCAGCCGGATCGACCTCCGGCTCCATCCACGCATAGGGCTGGACTGCCTCGGCGCGCTGCGGCCGTGGGGCTTCGGTGCCAACAGCATCCAAACGCTCCTCCAGCGCAGCCACGCGGCGCTTGAGCGAAGACACCGATACCAAGGCCGCCACCAGCAACACCGGCATCGCCAGCGCGGCCAGTACCAGCAGCACTATCAACAACACCCAACCCTCGTCCATTGATCATCCTTGTGCACCTGAACGTGCTGCATCACCTTATCCGCGCCACCTGAAAACGCAAGGTGCCCCCAGTCAGCTTCAGCCCGCCCCGCAGCGCAATGTCGTTGGCCCAAGCGTTTGAGCCACGTTGAGCCCCAGACTGCACTTTACTTTTGTGGGAGCGGCGTAAGCCGCGAAGCCACTACATCATCAGATGGCATGGATACCGAAGGCTTCAGCATCCTCAGCTTCGCGGCTTACACCGCTCCTACAGAACAATGCCCGCGCAGCAACAGGAGTGCGGCCCAGCCGGCCTCTTTGTAGGAGCGGCGTAAGCCGCGAAGCCGCTACATCATCAGATGGCACAGATACCAAGGGCTTCAGCAGCCTCAGCTTCGCGGCTTACGCCGCCCCTACAGAACGATGCTCACGCAATACTGGTATCGGCTTGGTGGGCGGGTGGTGATTGGACAGCATCAGCCTTGCAGCGAGGCGTCCTCGGCATCGCGCTGGCGATCATCGAAGTCAGTGCGGGCCTGATCCATCTGCGGCTGGTGCGCCCAGGCCCACTGCAGCAAGGCATCCACCGGCTGAAGCAGTGATTGCCCCAATCCGGTCAACGCGTAATCGACCTGCGGCGGCACGGTCGGGTAGACACTGCGGCTGACCAGTCCGTCCCGTTCCAAGCCCCGCAGCGTCCGCGCAAGCATGCGCGGCGACACGCCCCTCAATTCACGCCGCAACTGATTGAAGCGGCGCGGTTGTTCGCGCAGTGCGATTACCGCCAGCAGGCTCCATTTCTCGCCGACACGGTCCAGCAGCAAGCGCACCTGCTGGCAATACGCAGCGTCGCCAGCCGCCGCCGGTCCGGTATCACCGGTGTGAGTAACTGCCATCGGCGTGCCTCCTTGTGGTGTAGAACCGCGCACCCATCAATAGAGCATGTCGACGCAGGCGGGCGCCAGCCCACCAACGCGGCCCCAACAACCAAGGAGTCACCGATGTCCAACCTGATCCTCCGCAATGAACCGCTGGGCAACCCCTGGCCGGGCACCGATCCTTTCCTGTTCTGCGCCCATCACCTGGACCGGTATCCGCCAGCCACCGCCGAGCAGGGCGTGGACATGCGCCAGCTGGGCGGCCGTGAGCTTGGCCATGACTTCAGCGGCAAAGATGGCTTCAGCATGTACCACGGGGTCAACGTGCCGGGCTTCCCTGCGCACCCGCACCGGGGTTTTGAAACCATCACCATCGTGCCGCAGGGACTGGTGGACCACGCAGATTCATTGGGCGCGACCGCGCGCTACGGTGACGGTGATGTGCAATGGCTTACTGCCGGTGGCGGTACCCAGCATTCGGAGATGTTCCCGCTGCGTTCGCGCGAGCACGCCAATCCGCTGGATCTGTACCAGATCTGGCTGAACCTGCCGCCACACAACAAGATGGCCGATCCTGAGTTCGTGATGCTGTGGGGCGAGAACATTCCCCACTACCGCATCGACGGCGTCGAGGTGAAAGTGATTGCAGGCCGCTATGTGCCGCAGGAAGCCGGCCATGCCGAACTCGTGCCGCTGGCGCCGGGGCGCAGCTCATGGGCGGCCAATCCTGAAGGCGATGTCGCCGTCTGGCAGATCACCTTGCAGCCGGGTGCTTCGGTGACCTTGCCGCCAGCAAGCGGGCAAGGCACGCGACGTACGCTGTACTTCCATGACGGCAGGCAGTTGCTGGTGGACGCTGATGTGATCAGCGGGCCGCGCTTGCTGGAAGTGGCGGCAGGCAATGCCTTGCCGCTGCATAACAATGGCGAGGACGTGGTGCAGATACTGTTGTTGCAGGGCGTGCCGATCGGCGCGCCGGTGGTGGCGTACGGCCCGTTCGTGATGAATACCGCCGAGGAGATCGAACAGGCGCGGCGGGATTATGGCCGCACCCAGTTCGGTGGCTGGCCGTGGTCGAGCCATGGCCCGGTGCACGCGGCTGGGCAGGGACGGTTTGCCAAGCATCCGGGCAGTGATGGGATTGAGTTGCCGCCTTCGGAGTAAAAGGCGGGCGAGTGTGTCACTTGCAACAGCGGGTAACCCGGGCAAGGAACTGGAGCACAAGCAGTAGCAACAGCACCCCTCCCAACCCTCCCCTTCGCCTACGGCGAAAGGGAGGGCTCTACAAAAGCAGAACGGGCGCCTTTCGGCGCCCGTTCTGTTTACAGCGGTTGCGTGGATCAGGCGGCGACGACGCGCACCATTTCCAGGCACTTGTTGGAGTAGCCCCACTCGTTGTCGTACCAGCTGACCAGCTTGACGAAGGTGCTGTCCAGGGCGATACCGGCTTCGGCATCGAACACGGAGGTGTGGGTCTCGCCACGGAAGTCGGTGGCAACCACCTTGTCTTCGGTGTAACCGAGGATGCCCTTCAGCGCGCCTTCGCTCTGTGCCTTCACTTCGGCGCAGATTTCAGCGTAGGTGGCTTCCTTCTCCAGCTCGACGGTCAGGTCGACCACCGACACGTCCGAGGTCGGCACGCGGAAGCTCATGCCGGTCAGCTTCTTGTTCAATTCCGGGATCACCACGCCCACGGCCTTGGCAGCACCGGTGGAGGACGGAATGATGTTTTCCAGGATGCCGCGACCGCCGCGCCAGTCCTTGTTGGACGGGCCGTCAACGGTCTTCTGGGTAGCGGTGGCAGCGTGCACGGTGGTCATCAGGCCACGCTTGATGCCCCACTTGTCGTTGATGACCTTGGCCAGCGGGGCCAGGCAGTTGGTGGTGCACGAGGCGTTGGAGACGATGCTCTGGCCAGCGTAGGTCTTGTGGTTCACGCCGAACACGAACATCGGCGTGTCGTCCTTGGACGGGGCCGACAAGATCACCTTCTTGGCACCTGCGTCGAGGTGCTTCTGCGCGGTTTCCTTGGTCAGGAACAGGCCGGTGGACTCGATCACCACGTCCACGCCCACTTCGTCCCACTTCAGGTTGGCCGGGTCGCGCTCCTGGGTCAGGCGGATCTTCTTGCCGTTGACCAGCAGGTCGCTGCCCGACACTTCCACGTCCGCCTTGAAACGGCCATGCACGGAGTCGTACTTGAGCATGTAAGCCAGGTAATCCGGCTCCAGCAGATCATTGATGGCCACGATCTCGATGTCGTTGCCGAAGTTCAACACTGCCGAACGCAGCACATTGCGCCCGATGCGACCGAAACCGTTGATGCCGACCTTGATTGCCATGTTCACAAGCTCCTGCAGCCGCAAAGCCGTTGCGGCGGGGTGGAAAGGGGACGCCATTCTAGCAGGACCCATGCCCGCTCCGTGGCCGTCTGCCCTACCACCGCAGCTGAGCGCCAGCTGAGCGCAAACCCCTGTTTGATCAGGATCAAAGCGCCCCCCGGGCGCCATCCGGACACTGGTGCCACCTCCACCAAGTAACGGAATTACACATGCGCAAGACCTCCGCCCTGCTGCTTTCCGCCATGGCCGCCGCCGTGTCCCTGGCTGCCGCCGCCCCCGCCATGGCCCAGTCCAAGGGCGATTGGACCCTGGGCGTCGGCGTCCACGCGGTTGACCCGAAGTCCGATGCCGGCGATCTGAATGGCGCCGCGCTGGGCTTGGGCAAGCTGTCCACCAAGGTCGATAGCGACGTCAAGCCGACCGTCACCTTTGAGTACTTCGTCGCCGACAACATCGGTATCGAAGTGCTGGCAGCGCTACCGTTCAAGCACGACGTCAGCATCGACGGCGTCGGCAAGGTCGGCGAAACCAAGCAGCTGCCGCCGGTGGTCTCGCTGCAGTACCACTTCGCCAACAGCAGCAAGGTCACCCCGTTCGTCGGCCTGGGCGTGAACTACACCAAGTTCTTCAGCACCGACAGCAAGGGCGCGCTGGCTGGCACCAAGCTCAAGCTGGAAGACTCGTGGGGCCTGGCTGCCCACGCAGGCCTGGACTTCGCCGTCAGCGACAAGGGCGCGCTGCGCGTTGACATGCGCTGGGCCGACATCGACACCAAGGTGAAGGTCAACGGCAACAAGCTGGGCACCGCCAAAATCGATCCGCTGGTCTACGGCGTGGCATACGTCTTCAAGTTCTGAGACTGGCCGCAGTTGCTGGGCAAGTAGATATTGTCCTCCCCCAGCGAACACCCCCCGGCCACAACCGGGGGGGGTGTTTCGCCTTCTCGCGCACGTAGCCGATGGCAGCACAGCCGTTAGAATGGCGGCATGAACAAGCTCCACCGTCTCCTGATGCCGGCACTGGGCATCGCCATCGCTGTCTCCGCAACCCTCCCCGGCCAGGCACTGGCTTGGGGCTCGCAAGGCCACCGCCTGGTCGCACGGGTCGCCGAAACCCGCCTGGACCCCCAGGCCAAGACCGAAATCGATCGACTGTTGGCAAGCGAGCCCGGCGCCAGCCTCAGCAGCATCGCGCCGTGGGCAGACCAACTGCGCGCGAACGACCCCGATCTGGGCAAGAAGTCGGCCGGCTGGCACTACGTCAACATGGCTGAAGACGGCTGCAACTTCTCCCCTACCAAGCACTGCCGCAACGGCAACTGCGTGGTGGGCGCCCTGCAGCAGCAAAGTGAAATCCTGGCCAACCGCCGGCTCAGCGACGCCGAACGCCTGCAGGCACTCAAGTTCGTCGTGCACCTGGTCGGCGACCTGCACCAACCCCTGCACGCCGGCTATGGTCACGACCGCGGCGGGAACAACTACCAGCTGCAGTTCAACGGGCGCGGTACCAATCTGCACTCGGTATGGGACAGCGGCATGTTCTATCCGCTGCAGCTGAACGACGACCAGTTCCTGCAACGCCTGCAGGCGCTGCCGGCCCCCAGCGGTGTGCGCACACCGGACCTGCAGCGCGATCCCGCCCTGTGGGCCGAGCAGACCTGCCGCATCGCCACCCGCAAAGGCCTGTACCCTGACGGTCACAAGATCGACGAGCGTTACACCGCCGTGTGGGAACCGGTCGCCGAAGCACAGCTTCGTCTGGGCGGCGAACAGCTGGCTGCGCTGCTGAACCAACTGCTCGATACTCCCTGAGCAATCAACGCGCCTGCACCACGTGCAGGCGCATGTTCAGTGCAAGGCGTCCTCGCGCCGCACCATTGCCCTGCCCTCAATCACCTCGAAAGTGAAGGCATAGACCAGGGTTACCGGCACTACCTCGATACGTGAGGCGTTACTGCAGTCTCCGTTCGACGGCGCCTGCACACCCGCAGCGTAATGACAGACGGCAGCCGGCTCGAACGACCAACCGGAAGTGGCTACCAGCGCCGCCTGCAGCAGGCCTGCGTTGGCCGCGTCACTTCCCGCGCCACACGCCGAATGCGCCAACAGCGGCGCGCTGCGTTCCACTCGCCCCTGCGCATCAAGGATGACATTCACGCATACCGTGGTGGCATCCAGCGAACGTTTTGCGTACTCCGACGGCAACACTGGATCATCGGCAGTTACGGCAACCGGCATGCGGAAGCTTTCCGTGGCGGCCAACTGATAGGGCTGTATCTCGCCTGCACCACCGGAAGATTCCGGCGTCAGCATCTGCCGGTGCTGGTTGAGGTTGAAACTGCTGCTCGCCTGCTCTTTCTGCGGCTGCGTCGCACAGCCTGCAAGCACCAACACCAGCAGCATCACCGCATAACCACGCACCTCAGCCATTGCTCTGGGTTTCGGAGTAATGCATTTCCTCATCATCCATATCGAACGAGATCGGTACGCGGATAAGGCCGGCGACCGGCTTGCCATCCTTCATCGCCGGCGTGAAACGCCACTGCCTTGCAGCGGCAATCGACACTTCCTCGAACACGCCCTTGGGATGCGCCTCGGTAACGACCACGTCGGTCGCCCGGCCTTCGGCATCCACCGCGATACGCAGCACTACCTTGCCCGTGGTGCGGCTGTCGATCGCAGCGCGCGGATAGCTGGGCGGCGGCATCCGCCCGGCATTCTGCAAGGCAACCTGTTCGGTCTTGCCGGATGCTGCCGATACGATGGCCGGATCTCCAGCCGCCAGGGCAATCGATCGCAGCTCCAGCCCCCAGGTTGAGCGCCCGTCTGCGGTGGACACTTCGATACCTGCTGCCACATCAGGTTTGATCAGCAACGTCGGCGACGAGATCAGATCACCATTCGCCTTCACCGTGCCTTTCAGCGTGAGCATGCCGTCGGCGGCAGGCTGCAAGGTGAACTCCGCTGCCCACTGCACGCCCTTGTCCGAGCTGGCACTGAAAGAGAACGGCGTGCCTGCCGACTGCTGCAGCTCAAAGCGCTGCTTGGTGCCTTCCAGCGTCGCTTCCACGAAGGTGGCATAGACCGTGCCCTTGCCGGTCGTCGTCGAGGTCGATGAAGAAGACGATGTGGACGTCGACGAAGATGTGGACACCGCCTTGCCCGGCTGCGCGGCCCAGGCGGTGTAGCCGAAAGCGGACGACAAGCCCACCGACAGCACCAACATGGCACACCACTGCTTCCTGCCCGGTACGGGACGCTTCAACATGGCAATACGCTCCTTCAATGGATGATGGTTCTGCCAGTGACACCCCACCGGCAACGGGGACGCGGCCAGCCCGGTCTTGAGCATGGCCTCGCCGTAACTGCGGCGTGCGCCCGATACGCGGGCGATCACACGTTCATCGCAGGACAATTCCTGGTCTTCGCGGCAGCAACGCAAGGCGAACAACAACAACGGGTTGAACCAGTACAGGCACTGCAACAGCGCCAGCAATGCGTTGATCGCGATGTCGCCGCGTTGCAGATGCACGCGCTCATGCAGCAACACCAGTTGCTGCTCGATCGGCAGATAGCGTTCTTCGAAACCGGCCGGCAGCACGATCCGCGGTCGCAGCAATCCCATAGCCGCAGGTAAGCCCGCCACGGCCTGTGCCTGCCATAGCCCGTCATCGCGTTGACTGAGGCGCCCCAGCCCGCGCTGGAAACTCCGCTGCTGGCGATACAGATGCACTGCCATCAACAGCCCCCCGGCCAACCATGTGCAGCACAGCCACAGCGGCCAATGCGCAATCACCGCAGGACCAGCAACCACTGCCTGCCCGACCTGCACCGCGACATCGCTGACCCGCATCGGCACGGGCGCCACCTGTGGCGCGGGAAACAGCACGGCCAGCAGGGTCACAGGCAACAGCAGCCACAGCAGGTAAGCAGCACTTGCCCCGAGCCAGTGCCGCAAGGGCCTGCGCAGGATCAGTGCCAGCGCAACCGCCGCACTGCTGGCCAAGGTGGTCTTCAACAACAGCGCCAGGATCTCAGTGCTGCTCATCGTCGAGCCCCTCCAGCAGTTTGCGCAGCTCGGCCACGTCTTCGCGGCTGAGCCGCTGGTGCTGGCTGAAATGGGCGACCAGCGGCGCAACCCGGCCATCAAACAGGCGCTCGATCAGGCTGCTGCTCTCTTCCAGCAACCAGGCATCGCGCTGTACCAACGGCGTGTACAGGAAGCGCCGGCCGTCCTTGGTTGCACTGATGGCGGCCTTGTTGAGCAGACGGTTGAGCAGAGTCTTGACCGTAGCTTCGGCCCAGTCATTGCCGCCGGGCAGTCGCGCGATGACCTCGTCGGCGGACAGCGGGTGCTGACCCCACAGGACTTCCATGACAACGGCCTCGGCCTCGCTGATACGGATCATCGTTTACGCCTGTAATTTTTTACGATTACACGAGTAAACGAAAGCCTTGTCAAGCCCTCACCAAGTGATTCAGGGGGGACATGCTGTAATGCCAATACCCCCGCAGATACCGGACACCATGCCCCATCACGTGACCGACCTCGACGCCGCCGTGGACTGGCTGCTGAGCAACATCCAAGGCCCACTGCGCATCGGCGCACCACTGGCACTGGGCAAACCCCACCGTTTGCTCAATGCCTTGTACGCGCGTATCGAACATGACCCGGCGCGGCCGCTGCAGCTGTACACCGCCTTGTCGTTGAACCCGCCGAAGGCGAAGGGCGATGGACTGGAAGCGCGCTTCATGCGCCCGTTCGTCGAGCGCCACTTCGGCACTGACTTCCCGCGTCTTGCCTACTCCGACGCCATCGTCCGCGATGGGCTGCCGGCGCATGTGCGGGTGGAAGAGTTCTACATGCAGTCCGGTGCGCTGCTGCGTTCGTCGCAGGCGCAGCGTTACTACACCAGCCTCAACTACACGCATGCGGCCGATGCAGTGGCGCAACGCGCACCGAATGCGATCGTGCAGAAAGTGGCCTATCGCGAAGGCAGCAATCAGCTGTCGCTGTCGTGCAACAACGACATCACCCAGGACACGCTCGATGCCATCGCCAAGCGCGGCCTGCCCAAGCCGTTCTTGATCGCCGAGATCGATCCTCAGCTGCCGTGGCTGGGCGGCACTGCAGCCGTTGATCCGGAATTCTTCGATCTGGTTATCACCCCGCCCGGTCCCTACCCACGGCTGTTTGGCCTGCCGCGGCAACCGGTCAGCGATGCCGACTACGCCATCGGCCTGTACGCCAGCACCTTGGTGCGCGACGGCGGCACCTTGCAGATCGGTATCGGCACACTTGCCGACGCACTCAGCCATGCGTTGGTGTTGCGGCATACCGACAACGCACGCTACCGCCAGATCCTGCACGCGCTGGATCCGCAGATCGCCGAGCACCCGTTGGTGCATGAAGCAGGTGGACTTGGGCCGTTCGAGATCGGCCTGTACGGCTGCAGCGAGATGCTCAACGAAGGCTTCCGCAAGCTGGTGCAGACCGGCGTGATCTGGCGCAAGGTGCATGACGATCTCGGCCTGATGCAGCGCCTGGCCGACGGCACTGCCAGCAACGGTGACCGCGGCCGACTTGCACGCGAAGGCGAGTACCTGCATGGCGCCTTCTATCTGGGCTCAGCCGAGTTCTACGACTGGCTGCGCAATCTCCCCGATGCCGAACGCGCCGCCATCGGCATGCGCCGCATCAGTGAGATCAACCAGCTCTATGGCGGCAACGAAGCGTTGGAACGCCTGCAGCGCCGCGATGCGCGGTTCTTCAACTCCTGCATGATCGCCAGCGCACTCGGCGCGGCGGCATCGGATGCATTGGAAGATGGCCGCGTGGTCTCCGGCGTCGGCGGCCAGTACAACTTCGTGGCGATGGCGCATGCCCTGCCCGATGCGCGCAGCATCCTGATGTTCCGCGCGACCCGCGAAGATGGTGGCAAGCCGCAATCCAACGTTCGCTGGAACTACGGGCACACCACCATTCCGCGCCACCTGCGCGATGTTTTCGTCAACGAATATGGCATTGCCGACCTTCGCAACATGACCGACGAGGACTGCGTGGTCGCGATGAGCAGCATCACCGATGCTGCGTTCCAACCGGGACTATTGGAGCAAGCCAAAACCTCGAAGAAGCTGGCTGCGAACTTCGTTGCGCCCGCGCATTGGCAACAGAATCGCGTCGAGCTGCTCAAGGCAACGCTGGCCCCGTTCCGCGCCGATGGCAGCCTGCCCGACTATCCACTCGGCAGTGATTTCGATGCCGTCGAGCAGGATCTGGTGCGGGCCTTGGGTTGGCTGAAATCGGAGACTGCGACGCCTATGGGGAAGCTGCGCACCGTAGTCGCAGCCTTGCGCCAAGCGCCCGCCGAGAACGATGCGATGTATATGCAGCGGATGGGTCTGGAGCGGCCTGCCAGTTTTGGCGAGCGGCTCAATGCGGGCTTGTTGCGGGTTGGTCTGGCGCGGACTGCGGGGAAAGCTTGATGGTGTGCATCGCAACCTGATCGCACGCCGGGAAGCCTGGGTTTAGTAGGAGCGGTGTAAGCCGCGAAGCTGATAACCCTTGGCTATCGTCAGCTTCATCTGTTGTCAGCTTCGCGACTGACGCCGCTTCCACAAAGGCGGGGATACCGGGAAAGCCCTTGCCGAGCATGGCTCGGCACTACAGACCGGCTCCCTCCCTTTCGCGCAGCGAAGGGGGTGGGTTGGGGAGGGGTTGGCCTTTCGCTGGGAAAGCCCCTTGCCGAGCATGGCTCGGCACTACAGTTGCCGCGACGCAAAAACAAAGGCCGGGTTTCCCCGGCCTTTGTCCAATCTTGCGATGTGAGGCTATCAGCCCGTGATCTGCGCCTTGGCTGCTGCCACAACCGCTTCGGTGGTGATGCCGAAGTGCTTGTACAGCTTGTCGGCCGGGGCCGATGCGCCGAAGGTGTCCAGACCGATGACCGCACCGTCCAGGCCCACGTACTGGCGCCAGAAACCGGTGACGCCGGCTTCGACAGCCACGCGATTACGCACGGCGTTCGGCAGCACGGACTCGCGGTAAGCGGCGTCCTGGCGATCGAACACGTCGGTGCACGGCATCGATACCACACGGGTCTTGATGCCGGCAGCGTCCAGCTCGGCCTTGGCAGCTACGGCCAGGCCAATTTCCGAACCGGTGCCGATCAGGATCACGTCCGGGGTACCGGCGGCGTCAGCCAACACGTAGCCACCGCGTTCGATCTGCTGCACCTGCGCGGCCGTACGCGGCTGCGGGGCCAGGTTCTGGCGGCTGAAGATCAGGCAGCTCGGGCCGTCCTTGCGGACGATCGCAGCCTTCCAGCTGACCGCCGATTCGGCCGCATCGCAGGGACGCCACACATCGTTGTTGGGGATGTAGCGCAGCGAGGACACATGCTCCACCGGCTGGTGGGTCGGGCCGTCTTCGCCCAGGCCGATCGAGTCGTGGGTGAACACGTGGATGACGTGTGCCGGGATCAGCGCGCTCATGCGCAGCGCGTTGCGGGCGTAGTCACTGAATACCAGGAAGGTGGCGTCGAACGGCAGGAAACCACCGTGCAGGGCCAGACCATTGGCAATCGCGCTCATGCCGAACTCACGCACGCCGTAGTGCACGTAGTTGGCATGCGGGTCTTCGCCGACCACGGTCTGCGCACCCTTCCACAGGGTCAGGTTGGAGCCGGCCAGGTCAGCCGAGCCGCCGATGATTTCCGGCAACAGCGGTGCGAAGGCCTGGATGGCATTCTGCGAGGCCTTGCGCGAGGCGATGTTCGGCGCCTCGGCCTGCACCTGGGCGATGTAGGCATCGGCCTGGGCAATGAAGTCCGCCGGCAGCTCGCCGTGCGAACGGCGGGTCAGCTCGTCGGCATCGGCCGGGAACTGTGCGGCGTACTTGTCGAACAGCTGCTCCCACTCGGCCTGGCGCAGGGTGCCGGTGCCGCCAGCGCGCCAGCCGCCATAGATCTCTTCCGGGATCTCAAACGGGCCGTACGGCCAGTCCAGCGCCTTGCGGGTGGCTTCCAGCTCATCCTTGCCCAGCGGTGCGCCGTGGCTGGATTCCTGGCCCGCCTTGTTCGGCGAACCAAAACCAATCGTGGTCTTGCAGCAGATCAGGGTCGGCTTGTCGAACTGCGACAGCGCCTGCTCGATGCCGGCCTTGATGCTTTCCGGATCGTGGCCGTCGACGCCACGCACCACATTCCAGCCGTAGGACTCGAAGCGTGCCGGGGTGTCGTCGGTGAACCAGCCTTCCACTTCACCGTCGATGGAGATGTTGTTGTCATCCCAGAAGCAGACCAGCTTGCCCAGGCCCCAGGTGCCGGCCAGCGATGCGGCTTCGTGGGAGATGCCTTCCATCAGGCAGCCGTCACCCATGAACACCCAGGTGCGGTGGTCGACGACTTCGAACTCGGGACGGTTGTAACGCTGCGACAGCAGCTTCTCAGCCAGCGCGAAGCCCACGGCATTGGCCAGACCCTGACCCAGCGGGCCGGTGGTGGTTTCCACGCCCGGGGTTTCATGACGTTCCGGGTGGCCGGCAGTGCGGCTGCCCAGCTGGCGGAAAGCCTTCAGTTCTTCGATCGGCAGGTCGTAGCCGCTCAGGTGCAGCAGCGCGTAGTGCAGCATCGAGCCGTGACCGTTGGACAGCACGAAACGGTCGCGGTTGAACCACTTCGGGTTGTTCGGGTTGTGACGGAGATAGTCGTTCCAGAGCACTTCGGCGATATCGGCCATGCCCATCGGCATGCCGGGATGACCGGACTTGGCGGCTTCTACCGCATCAGCGGCAAGGAAACGGATGGCGTTCGCCAACTGGCGGCGGGTGGGCTGCGTCATGGGTCGTCAGAATCAGGAGGCTCCCGCGGAACTGCGGGCGGCCTATTGTCCCACAAGCTACCGCCGGGATCAGTCCGTAAAAGCTGACGGTAGTTCGTATTGGTTTCGCCTGACAGGAACATGCCCTAGCAAAACGGCCACCCTGAACAGGGTGGCCGTTTCTCATTGCAGCGCCCGGGAAGCAATCACTCCTGCGGGTGATGCCGGCCGATGCTGTCGTCGCTTTCGCCACGTGCCACCAAGGTGGTCAGGGCCAGGTCACCGGTCACGTTCAGCGCGGTGCGGCACATGTCCAGGAAGTGGTTAACGCCCAGGATCAGGCCGATACCGGCCGGATTGACGCCGACCATGGCACAGATCAGCGCCACCACCGGCAGCGAGCCGGACGGCACACCGGCGGTACCGATGCCACCGAGGATGCAGACCACCATCACCATGAACTGCTGGCCGATGCTCAGGTCCACGCCGAAGAACTGCGCCAGGAAGATCACCGTCACGCCCTCGAACAGCGCGGTGCCGTTCTGATTGGCGGTAGCACCCACGGTCAACACGAAGCGCGAAACCTTATGCGGGAAACCCATCTGGTCAGCCACGCGCAGCGCGGTCGGCAGGGTCGCGTTGGAGGACGCGGTGGAGAATGCCATCACCGTGGCTTCCTGGGTCTCACGGAAGAACTTGATCGGCGAACGCCCGGCCAGCTTCACCGCGATGCCGTAGCTGACGAACATGTGCACCGCCAGCGCCAGCACCACCACGCCCACATAGGCGCCGAGCTTGACCAGCAGGTCGAAGCCGAAGATGGCCGCCAGATTGAACATGAAGCAGGCCACGGCGTACGGCGCCAGGCGGATGACCAGATTGATCAGGGTCATCGAGATTTCGAACAGGCCCTCGATGGCCTTGCGCAGCGTGGCGACCTTTTCGGGCGGCGACAGCACCATGCCGATACCCATCATCAATGCGAAGAACATCAGCGACAGGATCTTGCCGTTGTCCGATGCAGCGTCAAGCACGTTGTTGGGCACGATCGACAGCAGCATGTCCAGGCCCTTGGGCGCGGTGCCTGCACCGGCCACGATCGCCTGACTGCGCTCGGCATTCTCGGCCAGCAGCTTGGCGGCCACATTCGGGTCAACACCGGCGCCGGGCTGGAACAGATTGACCAGTACCAGGCCGATAAAGACCGCTACACCGGACAGCACGATGGTGTAGGCCAGCGACTTCCAGCCGATACGCCCCAGCGAGCGGATGTCACCCATCTCCGACACGCCCATCACCAGCGCCGAGAAGATAAGCGGCACGATCAGCATGAAGATCAGGCTCAGGAACAGCCCGGAAACCGGCGTGGTCAAGTAGGTGGTCACCCCGTGCACCCACGCCGCGTCAGGGCTGACGAAGTGCACGATCAGGCCCAGCAGCAGACCGAAGCCGAAGCCGATCCCTATCTTCCAGTGGAACGGCATTTTGGCGGTGGTCTTGGCTGCATTGGCCATAAGTGGGTTTCCCTCCAGAGAATGGGTCAGCTTAACAGACGATGTACAACCGCCCTTTTCAGCTTTGTTCTGGATAGAGAGGGTCCAACAACGGTTTTTCCACCACTGCGGTTTGCCGCCAGCGCGGACCGGCCTTGAATACCTCACGCAGCTGCGCACGCGCGGCGCTCACGTCGCCCTCGCCGCCCCAGCGGGCGCGTTGCATGCGTTGCAGCGCATCGCTTTGTGCCGGGTCATCCAGTTTCTGCAACACCGCGTCGAGACCATCCACTCCGCCCATCGCGGCGAGGATGTGCGCAACCTCGTCCAGACTGCCCGCGTCCAAGGCGCGGCGCAGGTCTGCCGTGCTGTAGCGCGAGGCAGCGCTGGCAGATTGCGCTGCAGGCCCGTTGCGGGTCACTGCCGGGGCATGGCGACGCGACAGCCCCCAGATCAGCGTGGCCAACCACAACAAAGCGAAACCGGCCGCCAGCGCGGGCCACAGCCACGGGTTCACGCCGTCCGGCGACGCCGCCAGGGCGTTGCCGGCAGCCACTGCGGCAGACCCGGCCGCTGCCGGCTGTACCAGTGGCGGCGCGACCATGCCGCTGCTGCTCCCTTGAGCAACCTGCAACGACAACGCCGGCAATGAGGTAGTGCGCGCCTGCCCTGCCGCAACGTCCCACCATTGCATCTGGATACCTGGCACGGTCAGCGCGCCAGTCTGCTGCGGCACGATCGAATAACGCCGGGTCAACTTCAGCTGTGGGCTGGAACCCTCGAACGTTTCATCGTATTGCGGTGGCTCGGCGAACACCTGCGCGCTGTCGCCCAGCGACGGCACCGGTAATTCCGGGAACTGGGCCTTGGTAGCCCCGTTGGCAATCGCCTCCACTTCAATGGCAATGGCTTCACCGGTACGTCCACTGTTGGGCGCGGCGGTATAGCGCAATTGCAGGCTCTTCAGCGGCAACCACGGCTGCGGCGCATCGGCCGGTGTCGCGCGCACCTGCAAGGTCTGGTCGGGGCCACGGGCACTGAGCTGGCCATTGTCGCGGCCGAAGAAATCATCGAAGAAGCCACCTGCACCCTGCCCGCTGAAACGGGCACCGGCAATCTGCAAGGGACCGCTGCGTTCGGGAATCAACAGGAAGCGGCGCTCGACCACGTTGTAACGGCGTCCGCCGACTTCGCGGACGGAGGTGCGGTCATCGCCAATGCGCTGCAGCGACGCCGCGGCGGGGGTATCCAGCACCAGTTCGCCAGACGCCAGTTGGGTGGCGAAGTACAACCGAACCACCACGCCTACGCTCTGCTGCACGTAGGGCTGCTTGTCATCGACCTCGGTTTCGATGAAGGCCAAGGCGTTGCCGTCGCTGCTTGCGACCGGTGCCTCGACCACCTTCACCAGCAAGGGCGTGGTGCTGCCGCCGCCAACGCGCAACGCCGGGATGTCCAGCATGCCGGTGCGGCGCGGCGTCAGCGCAACCGCATGCTGGGCGTAGCTGCGCGAGGCGCCACCGCCCATCTGCAGCTGGCGGCTGCTGTTCTGTGCACCCAGCACGAAGTCGGCTTCCAGCGGTGCATAGTCCGGGCTGCCCGACTGGTCGGTTTCGATGGTCAGCGTGACCGATTCATTCTGCTTGATGCTGTCCCGGTCCAACCAGGCACGCGTCTGTGCCTGCAACAGGCCAGTGACCGCCAACAGGCCGAGCAACAGCCACAACCGCATGGCGCTGCCTGTGTGATTCTTTCTCATCGCTTTTCCCGCATCCGTCGCTCGTATTCGAGCTGGAATTTCGCTTTCAACAAATCGCCAGGCTCATCCGGCACGCGCTGCATCCAGGCTTCCACGGCCTGTTGCTGCTCGCGCTGCGCAGGCGTCATCGCGGCCAACGCAGCCGCGTTCTGCTGCTCACCTTCGCGCGCCTGCTGCTGACGCATGGCCTCGGCCATGCGCTGACTCTGGGCTTGATCGGCCTGCTGCTGCCTGCCGGCATCTTCACCCTGTGGCGGCTGCTGATCCTTGTCGGATGACGACTTGCCATCCGCCTGCGGATTGCGCTCAGGGGACTGCTGGCCTTGTTGCGACGGGCTTGATTGTTGACCCTGCTGCGGCTGGCCGTGCTGCCCCTGCTGCCGACCTTGTTGGTTCTGCTGCGAAGGATTCTGCTGGCCGTTCTGCGGCGGACTCTGCTGCCCAGGCTGGTCCTTGCCCTGCTGCGGCTTGGACGGATTCTGCTGATTGCCTTGCTGGCCCTGCTGCGATTTGCGCTTGCGCGCGGCATCCACCGCGGCACGGTTGGCCACCGCATCCTGCATGCCGGGATGCGCCTTCAAGGCGCGATCATAGGCAGCGATGGCCTCGTCGTACTTGCCTTGGCGGGCAAGCGCATTGCCCAGGTTGTACCAGCCCTGATCGTTGTCGATGCCTTCGAACTTCTTCTGCGCGGTGGCGAAATCACCGAGCCGGTAGGCCTCCACACCTTCGCCCAGACGCTGGTGCTGGCGCTGGTCGGCGCGCTGCCACCAGCCGCCCTGCTCTGCTGCATGGGCCGGTTGCAGCACAGGCAGCATCAGGCATAGCGCAAGTACCGGCAGCACCCGACGCGGGCGCCGGAATGCGAACAGCGCTAGCAACAGCAACGGCGGCAACAACCAATAGCCTTCGTCCTGCCACTGCTTGCCGGCGTTGGCCTGCAACTCGCGATCCTGTGCGCCGGCCTGCGGCTCCAACACGCCCAGGGCCTGCAGGTCCGACGAGGTGGTGGCAATACGCTGGTAGCCGCCACCGCCGGCCGCAGCCAGTGCGCGCAACGACGCTTCATCCAGATGCGCCTGTTCAATCGCCCCACGCGGATCCCGGTAAGACGCGCCCTGCAGGCTGCCAAGACCGATCGCCGAGACCCGATAACCGGCGACGCGCAGTTTTCCAGCCTCGGCAACCGCCGCTGCGTCAGCGTGATCGCTCAGCAACAGTATCTCGCCGTTGCGCGCGCCGGACTGCTTCAACAGGTCACCAGCCCAGCGCAATGCCTTGTCCGGTCGCTGGCCATCGGCCGGCATCACCTCGGGTGCCAAGGCATCCAGGAACAGCGCGACGTTGGCTGCGTCATCGGTCAGCGGTGCCACGGTGAATGGCTCATAGGCGAAGGCGACCAAGGCCACTTCGCCGCCCTTGCGCTCGCGCAGCAAGGCGGCCAGCTTGGCCCGTGCCTGCAGCAGACGCGACGGCGGTAGATCGGTGGCGCGGATGCTGCTGGACAAGTCCATCACGATCACCAACGGCGTCTTCGATTCCCACAGCGGTTGTTCCAGCTGACGCCAACTCGGCCCAGCCAGGGCAAGCACCGCCAGCACCAGGCCGAATGCCAGTACGACGCTGCCCCACCAACCGCGCTTGCCGCCATCGCTCAGCAGCTGCGTCAACAAATGTGGGTCCACCGCATCGTGCCAACGCGCACTGCGCCGACGACGCCACCAACTGCCCGCCAGCGCAGCCGGCACCAGCAACAAGGCCCACAACCACTCCGGGCGCAGAAAGTGCAGATCCTGCCAATTGATCATTGCCGCAGCCCCCGCCAAGCCAGTGCCAGCATCCCCAACAACAGGGACACCGCCAACGGCAATGGATAGCGTTCGATACGCGGGCGCACCGCTGGCCCGGCGTCCTTCACTGGCTCCAGCCGATCCAGTTCAGCGTAGATGTTGACCAGCTCATCGGTGTCGCGGGCACGGAAGAAACGGCCCCCCGTTTCGTCGGCCACCTTGGTCAAGGTGGCTTCATCGACCTGATCGTCGGCACCGGGCAACTGCACGCCGAACAGCGACATACCCCCGCTGCCGCCAAAGGCGATGGTGTAGACGCGCACACCTTCGGCCTTGGCCAGTTCGGCTGCCTTCAGCGGCTCAAGCACGCCGGCCGTATTCACACCATCGGTCAACACGATCAGCACGCGCTGCCCCTGCGGCTGCTCGCGCAGGCGCTTCACCGACAGCGCGATCGCATCGCCCAATGCGGTCTCGCGTCCGGCCAGGCCCACCACGCTGTCGCGGAGTTGATCGCGCACCGTGGCACGGTCGGCGGTCAACGGCGTCAACGCATACGCGCGCTGGCCGAACACCAGCAGACCGATGCGGTCGCCTTCGCGGCGCTCAAGAAAGTCAGCCAGCACCGCCTTGGCAGCAGTGAGCCGGTCCACCACCTGGCCACCAAGCTGCATATCCGGCTCACTCATGCTGCCGGACAAGTCCACCGCCAGCATCATCTGCCGCCCCTGTCGCGGAGGCTCAATCGGCTCACCAAGCTGCTGCGGGCGCGCCAATGCGGCACACAGACACAACCAGGCCAACCACAGCAGCAACGTCTGCAGCACTGCACCGGCACGCGAGGGCGACTGGCCCTGCAAGCGCGATGGCTCGTAGGGCACACGCAAGGATGCGCCACTTTGTTCGCGCAGCGGCCAAAGCAGCATCAACAGCGGCAATGGCAGCGCGAGCCATGCCCACGGCCACGCGAAATCCGGCAACAGGCCCGTCCATTCGGAGATCATGTGCTGCATCAGCGCTGTCCGGCCATCAACTGCAGGAAACGGTTCCGAGCCAACTTGCAGGCACGTTCAACCTGCGCACCTTCAAGCTGTGGACGGAAGCCCCCGTCCAGCAGCAGGCGTCCGTCGCCGCTGCTGAAGTCATCGCCCTTGGGCCCATCAAGAAAATGCAGCCACGCCTCGCCCTGCAACTGCACCGCCTGCGGATCGAGCCGTCGCGCAGCGCGACGCAGCAGCTCCGAGGCTGCGGCCAACTTGGCTGGCCCCTGCGCTGCCGCCTGCAGTTGCCGGTCAAACAGGCTCATCCAGCGCTGCAATCGGCGCCGACGAATGAAGTACATAGCGAGCACGACCACGGCAACCAGCGTTACCACGCCGATCAGCAGCCACCAACCCGGCGCCAGCGGCCACCAACCCGGCGCTGCCGGCAAGTGCACATCGCGCAGCGGCAGTTGCGCAGCCATCAGCCCACGCTCCGGTTTGGCGCTACTCCCAGCCAGGCATCGCTGGCATCGTCGCTCAACAACGTAGTGACCCGGATACGGCGACCCGGCAGTTGCCGGCACAGGTCTTCGACCGGAGCGACCAAGGCGTCGTGCCATGCGTCGCGCACGGCCGATGAAGTCAGATCCAGTTGTATTCGACCGGACCGTGTTGCAAGCGGCAATACACAGTGCGGCGGCGAAATCTCCAGGGGATCAAGCAACAACAGCAACTCCACTTCAACATGCATCGACAGCGCCGACCAGGTTACGGCCGGCACGGCCTGCGCGCTGGCGGGATCAGCCAACACCACCGCACGCGCGCCAGGGTGCAATACCCGTGCAGCCTGCTCCAACGCCAGCTGCAATCCGCCATCATCAACTGGCCGCTCGCCATACCAACGTACCAGTGCATCCAATGCCCGCAACACACCACGCGTGCCACCGGCCGGCGGCACCAGCGCCTGCTGCGCGGAACCCCGCAACGCCGCGATCCTGTCGCCATCGCGCAGCGCCGACCATGCAGCCACCGCACCAGCGCGCGCAGCCTGCACCGACTTGAAACGCACGCGCGTACCGAAATACAGCGGCGCAGCCGTATCTGCAATCAACAAGGTGACCCGTTCGCGCTCGGTCTGGAAGGTCTTGGTGTGGGTGGCATCGGTACGTGCGGTCAATTTCCAATCGATATGCCGTGCGTCGTCACCGGGCACGTACTCACGCGACTCGGCATACTCCATGCCACGGCCACGAAGCATCGATGCGGCGCGGCCGCTGACCGCGTAGTGCCCGCGGCGAGCCTTGCGACCGCCGTTGGCAGCGCCGCGCAGCGCAATCAGTTCGGCCAATTGCGGACGTATACCGTCTTGGACGGCCGCAATCGTCTGCGCTTGCCTGGCTACCGGCGCACTCATCGCTGACCCGCGTGCAAACGCGGCCTCGTGATCATCCGATCATGGGCATCAGTCATCACACCCAGCCTCAGGGCAGAGGCACGCATTCAAGCAGCGCCGCCACCAGGCGCTCGCCATCCCAGCCCTCGGCCGCAGCCTCGTAGCTGGGTAGCACGCGATGGCGCAGCACGTCGGCTGCCACCGCCCGGATGTCGTCAGGGGTGACGTAGTCGCGGCCGGTCAACCAGGCGCGCGCACGCGCGCAGCGCTCCAGCGCGATCGAGCCGCGAGGACTTGCGCCCCAGGCAATGCGCTTGGCCAGCTGAGCGTCATACGCGTTGGCGTCACGCGAGGCCAGCACCAGCGCAATCAGATAGCGCTCCAACTGCGGTGCCATATGCAGTTCCAGCACTTCGCGGCGCGCCTGCTCGATCTTCTGCAGCGAGATCTTCTCGATAGCCACCTGCTGCGGCCGCATCGCGCGCAAAGCGCGCTCACGCGCCAACCGAAGAATCTCGGTTTCGGCGCCGGCGTCGGGGTAACCGATGCGTACATGCATCAGGAAACGGTCCAGCTGCGCCTCCGGCAGCGGGAAGGTACCTTCCTGCTCGATAGGGTTCTGCGTGGCCATCACCAGGAACACGTCAGGCAACGGATAGGTGTTGCGTCCAACTGTCACCTGCCGCTCACCCATTGCTTCGAGCAGGGCCGACTGCACCTTGGCCGGTGCACGGTTGATTTCGTCGGCCAGCAGGATTGGATGGAAGATCGGCCCGGCCTGGAACTCGAAGCGACCTTCCTGCGAGCGCCAGATATCGGTACCGGTAAGGTCGGCGGGCAGCAGATCCGGAGTGAACTGGATACGCGCGAAGCTGGCATCGATGCGCGAGGCCAAGGCGCGGATGGCGGTGGTCTTGGCCAGGCCAGGCGCGCCTTCCACCAGCAGATGGCCATCCGCCAGCAACGCGATCAGCAACCGCTCAACCAGCATTGACTGGCCGACAATCTCGCCGGCCAGGGCGTCACGAAGCGCGGTGAATTCCTGATGCAGGCCGCTGTCGCGGACCGGCGCATCGTCTTGATTGGGCAGCACGGGAGGCAGGTTCATAGGCGCAGTTTGACTGATCCGCGATGAAATGGTTCCAAACGCCATCCCGTAAACGGAAAAGGGCCGCTATAGCGGCCCCTTTCCTTAGTTGTAACAACCGCTTACCTGGCAGCCTTGGCTACACGCAGGATCTTCGGAGTCACGAACACCAGCAGCTCAGCCTTGTCCTTGGAGCGACCGCGCTTCTTGAACAGGTTGCCGAGGAACGGGATGTCACCCAGGAACGGCACCTTGCTGATACTGGTACGGTCATTGAACTCATACACGCCGCCGACCACAACGGTCTGGCCGTCGTCCACCAGAACCGCGGTGTTGATTTCGCGACGATTGATGATCGGGACAACACCAAAATCCGCTACTTCCAGGTAGGAGTCGATTTCGTCCTTCTTCACATTCATGTTGAGGAAGACACGATTGTCCTGGGTAATGGTCGGCGTGACCTTCAGCTCCAGCAGCACCTCTTTGAACTGGACATTCGGCGTTGCCGCAGTACCACCGGTACCGCCGGTAATGGTGACGTAGCCGATTTCCTTACCCTGCTTGATGACGCCTTCACGCTGGTTGGCAGTGACGATGCGCGGGTTGGAAATGACCTCACCACGACCCTCTTCCTGCAACGCGGAAAGCTCCAGGTCCAGGTTGAAATTCGCGCCCAGCAGCGTATAGGCGATGCTCGGAGCCTCACCCGCCTTGACGCTGGTGAAGGTGCCGGCGGGCAAGCTGACATTGAGCCCGCGGCTTGCGTTGCCAGTACCGCTGGTGCCGCTACCGATCGTGCCGACGTTGCTGCCATTGTTGTAGCTACGGGTGCCACCGATACCGAACTTGGCACCCAGGTCACGGGCGAAGGTGTCGGTAGCGATCACGATACGGCCTTCGATCAGCACCTGATCCACGGGCCGATCGATCACCCCGATCAGCTCACGCATCTGCGCGACCTTCTTCGGGATGTCACTGATCATCAGCGTATTGGTGCGTTCATCGGCTACCAGACGGCCACGCGGCGACAGGAAGCCGTTCTCCTGCTCGGTGCTGTTACCGTTACCACCACCGCCGCCGCCATTGTTGTTGTTGTTGCCGATCCCCTTGGCCTCGGTCAGCGCTTTGAAGATCGCCTCGGCGCTGTGGTAGTTGATCTGCACGTAGTCGGTAATCAGGTCAACGCGGTTATCGATGGCGATACGCGCGTCTTCCTTGTCCTGTTCGAACTTGGCCAGCTCCGGCTGCGGTGCAACCCAGATAACGCCACCATCACGACGCTTGTCCAGGCCCTTGGCGCGCAGCACGATGTCCAGTGCCTGGTCCCACGGCACGTTAACCAGGCGCAGGGTCACATTGCCCTGCACCGTGTCGGAGGCGACCACGTTGAGATTGGACTCCTCGGCGATCAACTGCAGCACCGTGCGCACCGGCACATCCTGGAAGTTGAAGGTCACCGGACGGCCACTGTAGCCACGTGCCGCCACCGTGGCGGCCGCCTGCGCAACCGTCCTGGAGGTCACCGCACCGGTAGCCACCTCGGCCTGGCGCGGAGTGATCTCGACCACGTACTCATTGCCGGACTGATAGGCCAGCGAATCGAATGCGCCATTGGTGCTGAGCACCAGTTGCGAACCCTGCCCGGACGGCTTGGCATCGATGCGCTGTACCGGCGTGGCGAAATCAACAACATTGAGCGGGCGTTGCAGCTCGGCCGGCAACACGGCGTTGCCAACATCGATCACGACATTGTTGCCCTGGTTGCGCAGGTCCGGGCTCGCGCCCTGGCCGTCGAACTGCATGATCAACCGCCCGGCACCATCATCGCCGCGCTTGAAGTCGATCTTGGTTACGGAAACCGCCTTCACCGCCTGCTGCGAGGCTGCGGCTGCGCCGCCAACACCCGTAACCGGCTGTGCTGCGTAAGAAGAGCCGCACACCGCTGCCAACGCCACTCCCAGGGCGCAGACGCGGACCAGTGCATGGCGCCGGTTGGGACGCAGGCTCAGGGCTTTGGTAAAAGTCATCGTGCTATCCCCTAATCAATCAACGATCGTCCAGTGCAAGCGAAGCTGGGCGTTCCAGCCAGCCACCTGCACCGTCCGGCACTAGTTCAATCAACTCGATCCCGTCTTCGCGTACGCCAGTCACACGGCCATCGCTCTGACCCATGTACACCCCAGGACGTACACGGTAGGTGACCTTGTCCGGCCCCATCACCAGTGCCACAGCACCCGCGCCGCTACCGATCGTGCCAACCATGTCCAGGCTGTCCAGCGGGAATCCTTCGAGCGGTTCCTTGCGGCGGTTCGGATCCGGCCGCAACTGGCTGTTGCCATCATCGGACACCCAGGCGTCACTGAACGGATCGCGCAGGCCTTGAGCCGAATATTCAAAGGTTTCGAACTGCTGCATCACCGGCAGAGGCTGCAATGACTCGGCTGGGCGTGCACGCACGTCGGCTATCCACTTTTCAAGATTGGGCGCTTCGCCAGGCGTGCTGGTGATGCCACGGGCGCAACCGCCCAGCAGCACTACGCAAGCCATACCCAACGCCAGGGAGGAAATACTACGCATGATCACTTCCCTCCCTTTTTCTTGGCTTCGGCAGCCGCGTCAGCGGCCGCCTTTTGCTGATCAGCCAGCTCGGTGTCATCCAGGTACCGGTAGGTCTTGACCGTACCGGACAACTCCAGCGCGCCGCCGGGCGTGATCACGCCCTGTCCGCCCTTGGGCTGCAGATTGATGTCATGCATGGTCAGGATGACGACGCGAGGCAAAGAGGCCACACCACTGACGAACGCTCCGAACTGGTGATAACTGCCCACCAAGCGCAGCGCGATCGGCTTTTCGGCATAGAACTCTTTCAAGGTCTCGTCACCGGGTTTGAACAGCTCGTTGTTCAAGCCGCTGGACAACGCGGTCTGCGAAACGTCGATGATCAGATCCGGCATCTCGGTCTTGCTTGGCAACTGGCGCAGCATCTGCTGCAACACCTGCTCCATCTGTGCCAGTTGCTGCTTCAAGGGCTCCAGATTGACCGCACGCTCCTGTTCTTTCTCGAAGCTCTGGCGCAAGGTCACTTCCTTGTTCACCAGATTTTCCAGCTCCCCTTTCTGCCCACTGATGATCAACAGGTAAGACAGACCAAGGATCAGCAAGGACAGCAGCACGCAGAACACAACCTTCGCGTTGCGCGGCCAGGCGCCGATATTGTTGAAATCCAGCTCTTTTGCGTTGAATTTCTTGCTCACGAACGGGCCTCCTTCTGCGCCGGCGCTGCCGGCGCTGTCTCGCCCTTTGGCTCCTCCGGCCCGCGGGCAGGCGCAGCCGGCTCTACCGGCGACGCAGCAGCGGGAGTTCCAGGTGCAGCGCCTGCAGTAGCCGGAGCGACCGCTGCGGCATCAGCGGCGGTCGGCGCGGCACCTGCTTCGGCCTGACCGTCGCTGGGGGCCGGCAGCTGCACCTTCAGTGTGAACACATATGGCAGGGACTTGATGTCGACAACCGCCCCACCCTTCTGCTGCGGATCCTGCGCACGCGCCTCGATGATGGTCAGTTCCGGATTTCTCATCCAGCCCGAGGTCTCGAGATTGCGCATATAAGCACTGACACGAGCGTTGGACTGCGTACGGCCTTCCAGCGTCAGGGTCTCGCCTTCCTGCTTCAGTGCGGTCAGCACCACGCCATCGGGAATGGTACGCACCAACGAATCAAACAGGTGCACCATCTGCGACCGCTTGCCCTGCAGCTCCTCGATCACTGCCTTGCGGTCGAGCAGACGCTTTTTCTGCTCGTCCAGGCGATCGATTTCCTTGTTCTGCTCCTTGACCTTGGCGATCTCGGTCTCAAGGTAGGCATTGCGCTCGTTCTGCCCGCTGATCTGCTGGCTGAAGTAAAACCACAGCAAGCCCGACAGCACCACGCCACTGAGCGCGGCAAAGCCCAGCATCCCGTAGAACTCACGCTGACGCTGTTTGCGGCGCTCCTCGCGCCATGGCAATAGGTTGATCCGTGCCATCAGTCAAACCCCCTCATGGCCAGACCCGTCGCGATCATCAGCGCCGGCGCATCCTGGTTCAGTGCATGCGCCTGGACCTTCGGCCCCAGCGTCATCTGCGCCAAGGGGTTGGCCACCGAGGTCGCAACGCCAAGCTGTTCTTCCACCATGGTCGGCAGGCCGATCAAGGCAGCGCAGCCGCCAGCAAGGACGATGTGGTCTACGCGATTGAACTCGCTGCCAGCGTAGAAGAACTGCAACAGGCGGCTGATCTGCTGCACCGTCGCTTCCTTGAACGGCTCCAGCACTTCAACCTCGTAACTCTCCGGCAAACCGCCCTGGCGCTTGGCCAGGCCTGCTTCCTCGTAGCTGAGCCCGTAACGGCGCATCACCTCATCGGTGAGCTGCTTGCCACCGAACACCTGCTCGCGGCTGTACAGACTGCGGCCACCACGCAAGACGTTGAGCGTGGTCATGGTTGCGCCGATGTCGACCAGCGCCACCACGCCATCACTGGGTACAGCCAGCTCGCTGGCGACCAATGCAAAGGCGTTCTCGATAGCGAACGCTTCCACATCCATCACCTTGGCGGTCAGCCCACCCAGCTCCAGCGCGGACTGGCGAAGCTCCACGTTCTCGGAACGCGATGCGGCCAACAGTACCTGCACCATTTCCGGATTGTTCGGTACTGCACCCAGGACTTCGAAATCGAGGTTCACTTCGTCGATGGGGTACGGGATGTAGTTCACCGCCTCCAGTTCGACCTGTGCTTCCAGATCGTTTTCGTCCAGATCTGCCGGCATCGGGATCACCTTGGTGATCACCGCAGAACCGGCAACAGCGGCGGCCGCCCCTTTGGCCTTGCTGCCTGAACGCGCAACAGCCCGCCGAATCGCTTCGCCGACTGCTTCGACTTCCACAATGTTCTTCTCCACCACCGCATTCGGCGGAAGAGGTTCCACGGCGTAATGTTCCACGCGGAAACGGTTACCGCTGCGGGAAAGCTGAAGCAGCTTTACCGCAGTCGAACTGATGTCGACGCCAATGATGGGCGTCTGACTCTTTGGGATAAGCCCCACGGATTCTCCCCTGCCGACGGGCACTTGGACGCAAGTCTTGCGTCGGCGCATTAATAACGTTTTTTCAGCAAATGGCAACCATCCGGAATGCGAGACGCGATCTGCATCACGTCGCCCAGCTGTATCCCATTTACTCTCCCCAGGACGCGGCCCCAGCCGCTCCCCTGCGTAATCTATACTCTGCGGCTACAAAAACCGCAATCGGGACTTCTGGATGCCACGTTTTCGTCGCTGGCTGCGTTGGCTGCTGGCCCTCTTTGTCGCCTTCTCCCTGGTTGGCGCAATCGCCATCGGCTCGCTCTATTACGTTGTCTCGTCCAAGCTTCCGGACGTGCAGGCGCTGCGCAATGTTGAGTTGCAGGAGCCGATGTATGTCTATGATAACGAAGGGAAATTGATGGCGGTGTTCGGCGAGACCCGCCGTTACCCGGTACAGATGAAGGACGTCCCGGAGCGCCTGAAGCAGGCTTTCCTGGCCACCGAGGATGCCCGGTTCTACCAACACGACGGCATCGACTACAAGGGCATTGCCCGCGCCGTATGGCTGATCGCGCGCACCGGCTCCAAGGACGGTGTACCCGGCGGATCGACGATTACCCAGCAGGTTGCGCGGCAATTCTTCCTCAGCAGTGAGGTCAGCTACACCCGCAAGTTCGCCGAAATCCTGCTCGCCCGCAAAATCGAAAGCGAGCTGAGCAAGGACGAGATCTTCGAGCTGTACCTCAACAAGAGCTTTTTCGGCAACCGCGCCTATGGCATCGGTGCCGCCGCCGAGTACTACTACGGCAAGAAGCTGGGCGAGCTCGACCTGGACGAAATGGCCTCGCTGGCCGGCATCCCCAAGTTCCCCTCCAGCGGCAACCCACTGAGCAACCCCGAGCGCGCCCGCCAACGTCGCGACAACTATGTGCTGCAGCGCATGGCCGACCTGGGCTATGTCAGCCAGGCCGAGGCCGATGCGGCCAAGGCCGTGGCCATGCATGCCAGTCCGCATGAGCCGCCGGTGCAGGTCTATGCGCCCTACGTGGCCGAACTGGTGCGTCAGGAAATGATCGCCAAATACGGCAGCGACGTGCTCAACAAGGGCTACCACGTCACCACCACCATCAATGGCCAGCTGCAGGACGCCGCAAACACTGCGGTGCGCGACGGCCTGATCACTTACGACCATCGTCATGGCTGGCACGGCGTGGAGCAGCACTTCGACGTTGCCGCCGATGCCGACAACACCGCACTGGCCCGGCATATCGCCAGCGTGCCAACGCAGGCGGGCATGCAGGCGGCCGTGGTCTCGGCACTCAACGCCGATGGCGGCGTCACCGTGGTGCTGGCCGACCGCAGCGAGCTGGTGCTGCCGGTGGCCTCCAGCCGCTGGACCAACCGCAGCCCGGCCAAGCTGGTCACCCGCGGCGACATGATCCGCGTGCGCGCCGGTGCGAAGGAAGGCGAATGGCTGATCGACCAGATTCCGCGCGGACAGAGCGCGCTGGTCTCGGTGGATGCCGAGAGCGGCGCATTGCGCGCCTTGGTCGGTGGCTTCAGCTTTGCTGGCAACAAGTTCAACCGTGCCACCCAGGCCCGCCGCCAGCCCGGCTCCAGCTTCAAGCCGTTCATCTATGCGGCCGCCTTCGACAAGGGCTTCAACCCGGCCTCGATCGTGCTGGATGCGCCAGTGGTGTTCCGCGACCGCCGCGGCAAGACCTGGCAGCCACAGAACGATGGTGGCGGTTTCCGCGGCCCGATGCGTCTGCGCGAAGCCTTGGTGCAATCGCGCAACCTGGTCTCGGTACGCCTGCTCGACAGCATGGGCGTAGATTACGCGCGCAAATACATCAGCGAGTTCGGCTTCCAGGAGGCCGAGCTGCCGCCGAACCTGTCGATGTCTCTCGGCACAGCCTCGCTGACCCCGTTGTCGGTCGCCCGCGGTTACGCCGTGTTCGCCAATGGCGGTTCACGCGTGGACACTTGGGTCGTGGACGAGATCAAGGATCGCGATGGCAACGTGATCTTCAAGGAAAACCCGGCGATGGCCTGCCGTGGCTGTGGTGGCACCTCCACTGCGGGCGCGGCACCGGTCAGCCAGGTGGTAGACGGTTTCAACTTCGGCGCCGAGGCTGCACCTGCTCCGGTCGCCGCCAAGCCGGCCGAGGCCAAGCCTGAGACCCTTGAGCCGGCGAAGCCCGTCAACCCGAACGCCCGCACCGCACCGCGCGCCATCGACGAACGTACCGCTTACCAGCTGGTATCGATGATGCGTGATGTGGTCCAGCGCGGCACCGGCACCGCCGCCAAGGTTCTTGGCCGCGAAGATGTGGGCGGCAAAACCGGCTCCACCAATGATCACCGCGACGCCTGGTTCTCCGGCTTCGGCGGCCCGCTGGCAACCACCGTATGGGTCGGGCGCGACGACTTCCGCTCGCTGGGCTACCGCGAGTACGGCGGCAAGGCGGCGCTGCCGATCTGGATCGACTACATGCGTGTCGCGTTGAAGGATGCTCCCATCGCCAAGAACGACCCGCCCTCGGGCATGGTCCAGGCGACGCTGAATGGTGCTGTTGAGTGGGTCAAAACCGAAGACCTGGACCGCGTGCAGGACTTCGACTTCGGCCAGCAAAGTCACACCACCGACGACGCTGCCTTCGATATCTTCTGATTCAGCCAACAGGCGGCGGGACGCACGCCCCGCCGCCTGCCTACAATCGGGCCAGCAACCACGAGGCTGGAACCCGATGCCGTCATCGCCACCGCAATCACCTCCCCGCAACAGCCGCGAACGACAGCTGATCGCGCAGGAGGCGGCCCGGCTGATCGCCGAAAGCGGCATCCATGATCTTGAGCACGCACGCCGCAAGGCCGCCAACAAGCTGGGGATTACGCTTGAAGCGCTGTGGCCACGGCTGGCCGAAATCGAGCAGGCGCTGCGCGAGCACCAGAATCTGTTCGCAGCTGCCAGCCAACCCGGTGCGCTCCGCCAACACCGCGAATCGGCACTGCAGGCCATGCAGTTTCTGCAGGCTTTCCAGCCGCGCCTGACCGGCGCGGTATTGAGCGGCCTTGCCGATGGCAACAGCCCGGTGATCCTGCATCTGCATTGCGACGATGCGGATGCTGTGCAGCGCTTCCTGCATGAGCAACGCATCCCGGCCGAAACACGGGCCTGGTCGTTGCGACTAGCCGGGCACTCGTCAAGGCAACACTACCCCGGCTGCGAGTTCGCCGCCGATGGCATCGCCTTCGAACTGGTGGTACTGCCCGAGGATGCATTGCGACAGCCACCGGTATCAGCGGATGACGGCAAGCCACTGCCACGCGCAACATTCGCGCAACTGAAGCAATTGCTGGCGCAAGAGCAGAGGTAGTGCCCCGCCCCGGGGGGGGGCCGCCGTCGCGGGGTAAGCCCCCGCCCGCGAGGGGGCGGGCCGCCCCGGGGGCCCGTTGGGGGGGGGGGGGCGGGCCCCGCCCGGGGGGCGCGCCCAGGCGGGTCGCGCTCGGCCGCCCCGCCGCCCCCCCCACTACGAGACACCCCTGTTTTTGCAGGAGTAATACACAAACAAAAAACCCCGCCGAAGCGGGGTTTTCATCGTGACGGAAGCGGCGCATTGCTGCGCCGTTGCCATTACTTGTAGTCGCGCACGTCGTGGCCGGTGTAGACCTGGCGCGGACGGCCGATCTTCATTTCCGGATCAACCTGCTGTTCCAGCCAATGCGATACCCAACCAGCGGTACGGCCCAGCGCGAACATGACGGTGAACATCTCGGTCGGGATGTTCAGTGCCTTGTAGATGATGCCGCTGTAGAAGTCGACGTTCGGGTACAGCTTGCGGGCAACGAAGTACTCGTCCTGCAGCGCAGCCTGTTCCAGCTTGATGGCAACGTCCAGCAACGGATCCTGCACACCAAGCTGACCCAGCACCTGCTTGGTCATCTCACCGATCACCTTGGCGCGGGGGTCGAAGTTCTTGTACACGCGGTGGCCGAAGCCCATCAGGCGGAAGCCCGAGGTCTTGTCCTTGGCCTTGACCACGGCGGACTCGACGTTGTCGGCCGAACCGATCTCTTCCAGCATCTTCAGCACGGCTTCGTTGGCGCCGCCGTGTGCCGGACCCCACAGCGCGGTGACGCCAGCGGCGACCGATGCATACGGGTTGGCGCCGGTGGAACCGACCAGACGCACGGTCGAGGTCGAGGCGTTCTGCTCGTGATCGGCATGCAGGATGAACAGCAGGTCCAGTGCCTTGACCACGTCCTTGTTCAGATCGTACTTGCCGTCAGCCGACTCGAAGGTCTGCTTCAGGAAGCGGCTGACGTAGTCCAGCGAGGTGTCCGGCTTGTTGGCCGGCAGGCCAGCGCCGTGACGGTAGATCAGTGCCGACAAGGTCGGAACCTTGGCGATCAGACGCACTGCTGCCTGGCGGCGCTGTTCGGCGTCGTCCAGATCCAGCGAAGCGTGGTACTTGGCCGACAGCTGCGCGATCGAGGCAGTCAGGATCGCCATCGGATGCGCGTCCTTGGCGAAGCTGCCGATCAAGGTGTTGATGGATTCATCAACGCCGGCTTCAGCGGTCAGTTCGGCTTCGAAAGCCTTCAGCTGGTCGGCGCTCGGACGATCGCCATTGATCAGCAGGTAGGCCACTTCGACGAAGCTGGACTTGGCAGCCAGCTGCTCGATCGGATAGCCGCGATACAACAGCACGCCATTGTCGCCATCGATGTAGGTGATGGCCGACTTGCAGCTGGCAGTGGCGGTGTAGCCCGAGTCGTAGGTGAAGAGACCGGTTTCCTTGGTCAGCTTCGAGATATCGACACAGTTATTGCCCAGGACGGGTTTGACGACAGGCAGAACGACCGACTTTTCGCCGGCGTTGAGCGTGACCTGATCAAGATCGGACACAGTGTGCGCTCCTCAAGTGGAAGGCGCCTGTCCTGACGTATAGGGGTGCGGGCAGGCGCGTGAAGGAATTCCGCAGTTTTCCACTGCGGTTCCGACGATTATCGCACAGCAGCATTTGCAGTTTGCGAAGACAAAAGTCTTATAGCCGGAGTTTCCGCGCGACACAGCGTCGCACTGGCACAACCGCCCGATTCCGCAAGGGTTCAGCCGTACGACACGCAAGACAAAACAACGGCCGCGCTGGGCGCGGCCGTTGTCTGTGCAGCAACAACAGTTCGATTAGCGCGCGTAGCGCTTCTGGAACTTGTCGATGCGGCCGCTGGTATCGATAACCTTGTGCTTGCCCGTGTAGAACGGGTGCGAAGCCGAGGAAATTTCAACCTTGACGAGCGGATACTCTTCGCCGTCTTCCCACTTGACCGTTTCCTTGGAGGACATGGTCGAACGGGTCAGGAACTTGAAATCAGAGGTCACGTCGTGGAAAACGACGTTGTGGTAATCAGGATGGATATCGGCCTTCATGGGCTCGCACCGTGTGGGCTGGTGGTCAAGACGGCCATTATAAGCACGCCTTGCCGTGACAGGCAAGTCGTGGCTACTGAACCACTTACACGGCCCTTACCGGCCCAGCAGCGCCCCGCGCACCTGGGCTTCAAAGCGGGCCTGATCGTAGCCGATCAACAGCGCCGTATTGTCAGCCACGCCGGTCTGGCGGTTCCAGTCGACGATGGTGGCGCCGCGGCTGCGGGTGCCGGTCAGCTCGATCGACAGCGGACGCTGTTCAACCACGTTGCCGCCCTCCGGCTGCAACGCCCAGGCCATTGCCAGCGCATCGGCGGCATACCAGCGCTCGCCACGGCTGTCTTCCGACCACAGCCGGGTCTGGCGCGAGATCAGCTCGTAGAAGCGCGCCTTGTCGGTATCTGCGGCTAGCCACTGCTCGACATCGCGATGCATCAGGCCATGGGCGATGGTGGCTTCCCAATCGGCGACTTCAATGAACGGGAACGAGGTGAACACGATATGCGCCGCTTCCGGATCGAAGGCGATATTGAATTCGGCGGCTGGGGTGATGTTGCCGTGGCCAGTGATCGCGCCGCCCATCACCACGAAGCGCTTCACGCGCTGCGGCAGGCTCGGATCCAGCTTCAGCGCCAGTGCAATATTGGTCAGCGGACCAAGCGCGACCAGCAGCAGTTCGCCAGCATATTGGTGCGACAAGCGCAGGATCGCCAATGCGGCGTGTTCGGCTTCCACCTTGCGGCTGGGCAGCGGCAGGTCCACGTCACCAAAACCGTCGCGGCCATGCACATGCGCGGCGTCCTCGGCCGGATACACCAGCGGATCGGCGGTACCCGCGAACACCGGCACGTCTTCACGGCCAGCCACTTCGCACAGCTTCAGCGCGTTGCGCACGGTGTATTCGAGGCCGACATTGCCCGCTGCCACTGTCAGCGCAACCACGTCATGGCGCTCATCGGCAAAGGCCATCAGCAGTGCCAGCGCATCGTCCACGCCCGGATCAGTATCAATCAGCAACGGTATCTTCTTGCTCATCTTCTGCTTCACTTCTGGTTGGCCATGGAGTCTGTCACGGCCTCCATGACAGTGGAAGCACGCAATCAGGCCGATGCGTAGCGCACCGCGCCACCAATCCAGCGGTTGACAATGCGATCAGCCAATTCCGGCGCGTCGCTGAGCAGGCGTTCGGCCAGATCGTGCACAGTCGGCAGCAGGCCGGCATCACGGGCCAGATCAGCCACGCGGAAGGCCGCCAGGCCGGTCTGGCGGGTACCCAGCAACTCGCCGGGACCGCGTAGTTCCAGGTCCTTCTCGGCAATCACGAAGCCATCGGAAGTAAGCCGCATGGTCTCAAGCCGCTCACGTGCCATTGCCGACAGCGGCGCCTGGTACATCAATACGCAGCTCGATGCGGTGGCACCGCGCCCCACCCGCCCGCGCAGCTGATGCAACTGGGCCAGACCAAGCCGCTCGGCATTCTCGATGATCATCAACGAGGCATTGGGCACATCGACGCCAACCTCGATCACGGTGGTGGCGACCAGCAGGTCGGTCTCGGCCTGCTTGAAGGCACGCATCGCTGCCTGCTTCTCGGCGGCCTTCATCCGGCCGTGAACCAGGCCGATGCGCAACTCAGGCAGCTGCGCCGACAGTGTCTCGAAGGTGGTCTGCGCGGCCTGCGCATCCATGCGTGCATTGCCGGGACCGGCGTCTTCTTCACTTTCCTCGATCAGCGTACAGACCCAGTACACCTGCCTGCCCTGCTGGCAGGCGATGCGGATGCGTTCGACCAGTTCCGGTCGGCGTTCGGCGCTGATGGCGATTGTCTGCACCGGCGTGCGGCCCGGTGGCAGTTCGTCGATGGCCGATACATCCAGATCCGAATACGCGGCCATCGCCAAGGTGCGCGGGATCGGCGTGGCGGTCATCACCAGCTGATGCGGCACCACCCCGGCAGTTGCGCCCTTGTCACGCAACGCAAGCCGCTGGTGCACGCCAAAACGGTGCTGCTCGTCGACGATGGCAAGTGCCAGATCATTGAACACCACGCTGTCCTGCATCAGCGCATGGGTGCCGACAACTACTTGTGCATGACCACTGGCAACGTCCTCAAGCACCTTGGTGCGGGCCTTGCCGGTGACCTTGCCGGCCAGCCAGGCCACGCGCACATCCAGCGGTTCCAGCCAGCTGCGCAGATTGGTCAGATGCTGCTCGGCCAGCAGCTCGGTTGGCGCGGCCAGCGCAACCTGTTTGCCGCGCTCCACCGCCAGCATCGCCGCCAAGGCGGCGACCACGGTCTTGCCCGAGCCGACGTCGCCCTGCACCAGCCGCAGCATCGGATGCGCGCGTGCAAGATCCTTGCGGATCTCGTCGAAGACACGCTGCTGCGCACCGGTCAGTTTGAACGGCAAGGATTCACGCAGTGCCTTGACCAGACCATCGCGGCCGCGCAGCGATGGCGCGCGATGCTGCTGCAGGGCGATACGCTGACGGCGCAGACTGAGGTGGTGGGCCAGCAATTCTTCCATTGCCAAGCGCCGCTGCGCCGGATGCGTTCCCGCACCCAACGCGCCAACATCGGCATCGGCCGGCGGCCGGTGCATGGTCAGCATCGCTTCGCGCAATGAAGGCAGACCCATGCCGGCAAGCAGGGCCGGCGGCAGCAATTCCAACGCCACGGCATCAGGCAGGCGATCCAGTGCCTGCCCGATCAGCTTGCGCAGGCTGGCCGGGCCAATGCCCTCCACCGCCGGGTACACCGGGTCCAGCACCGCGCCCAGCACGGCGTCTTCACCGTCACTGAGCACGTGATAGCTGGGATGCACGATCTCCAGCCCGTTCTGGCCCGCGCGTGGTGTGCCATAGGCGCGCAGACGACGGCCTACAGCGAACTGCGACACCTGCGCGGCACGAAAGTGGAAAAAGCGCAGCACCAGGGTGGCACCGGAGTCGTCGCTGATCGCCACCCGCAGCACCGGCCGGTAACGGAAGCCACGCTCCACTGCCTCCACCCTGCCCTCCACCTGCGCGGCCATGCCGGCCTTCAACGCGCGGATCGGCAGCAATGTGGTGCGGTCCTCGTAGCGCAGCGGCAGGTGCAGCCACAGGTCCTGCAAGGTGGTCAGGCCGCGCGCTTCCAGCTTGGCTGCCACCCGTGGCCCGACCCCGGCCAGGCGGCTCAGTGGTTCGGTGGAAAGATCGAGGGTGGCGAGGTCACGGCGTGCAGACATTGCATAAGGATGCCGTCATGCGCGGCAAACAGAAACCCCGGCGTGGTTGGACGCCGGGGTTTCCTACTCCCCAAGTGCTGATTTGTCACGGTGTTGTCGATTGGCGCCTTGTTACGGTGGCGGTACGTGTCGCGCAGGCCCTCACCCCCAACCCCTCTCCCGCAAGCGGGAGAGGGGAGCCCTTTGCGCAGGCGACTCTGCTAGAACTTCACGGTCATTTCCAGGCCGTAGGTGCGGGGGTCGGTGATGGTTGCGCCGACTACGCCGAGGGGATCGCGTCCGTAGGTGTTCAGGCCGCGCACGTATTGCTTGTCGAACACGTTGTTGGCGTACACCGCCCAGTTCCAGTGCTTCAGCGGCGAGGTCCAGCCGATGCGCACGTCGGTGCGCTGCTGTGATTCGCCGATGTTGAGCACCTTGCTGATGCCACAGTCACCCTGCAGGTCGGAACCTGCGTTGCAGCGCTGCGCGCCACGGTAGGCGTGGCGCAGCGAGAAGCGCAGCTGACCGTTGCCACCCAGATCGGCCACATAGACCGCGCCAGCCGAGGCGGTGAAGCGCGGCTCGCCGGTCGGTGCACCGTCAAGATCCACACCTTCCGGTGTCACGTAATTCTTGTACTTGGAATCTATCCATTCGGCCGCCGCATCCAGGGTCAGACCATCGGTGACCTTCCAGCGCATGTCGAAGTCCACACCGGTGGCCTGCAGGTCGCTGGTGTCGAATACGTAGACGGGGATGTCGACCGGGTTGTTCGGATCTGGGTCGATCAAGCGGATCGCCTGGCGGTTGTCGTACTGGTAGTGGAAGACGGAGACGTTGTAGGAGAAGCGATCGAAGCTCTGCTTCAGGCCGACTTCGAGGTTCCACACATCCTCGTTCTCGAACGCGGGACCGATCTGCAGCGCGTTGAAGCCACCGGCCTTGTAGCCCTTGGCCAGCGAGCCGAACACCATGGTGTCGTCGTTGAGGTGGTAGTCGACGACGAAGCGCGGACTCCAGTCGCTCCAGCTCTTCTTGTCGCGCACCAGCTTGCCCTTGTTGACCATGGCCGGCGGGTCGATGAAGGCCATGTCGAAGGTCAGCAGCTCGCGGGTGATCGGGATGCCCATGCCTGCCAGCGCCTGGAAGAAGCCCAGCGCCTCCAGCGTGCCGAGCTTGGCTTCGAGGCCGGGCGCGTTGCGCGGCGTGTTGAGCCAGGTGAAGTCCTTTTCGTCGCGGGTGTACCGCAGGCCGAAGGTCAGGTTGAGGCGATCGGTGGCCTTCCAGATCACATCACCGAAGGCGGCGTACGAGGTGGTGTCCAGCGTGTTGCTGAAGCGCTCGTTCCATTTCTCGCCCACCAGCGAAATCGGAATGCCGTTCATCTGCGCCAGCATCGAGGTGAAGTTGAACAGGCTGCCATCGGGAATGCCCAGCTGATAGGCCACGCCCATGTTGCGGATGATGTTATCCACCGCCTCGGTATTGGTGTTGACCTCGCTGGTCTGGCGCGCGTCCTCGTTGAAGTAACTGGCACCAGCCACCCAATCGAAGCGTTCATTGCTGCCGGAGAACTTGAACTCCTGGTAGAAGGTCTCGTTGTTCTCGGTATTCTTCGAGTCCACATACAGGTCGAAGCGGTTGGTGCCGTCTTCCTCGGTGTGGTTGGTGGAGTCGTATTTGCGCCAGGAGCTGGTGGAAGTGAAATTGCCCCAGGACAGCGCGTGGTCGACGATCAGGCTGACGCCGTCGAAGGTGCGCCATTCCGCATTGTCGGCATCGCTGTAGGTCTTGATCTTGCGCGGGTCCAGATAGTCGTCCGGGTCCACCGGTACCGGCGGCCGCGCAGGATAGGCGGGCAACGGCACGATGCCGGTGGTGACGCGGCCGTTCTGGTCCAGGCTTTCGTGGTCCCAGGTGATGTAGGCGGTGGTGTTGTCACCGAAGCGGCTCTGCCAGGCCGCGCGGGTGGCCCAGACGTTCTCGCCGCCCAGGTCCTTGCCGGTGGCACCGTCCTGGAACCAACCGTCACTGGTGTTGATCAGTGCATTGAAGCGAAATGCCGAGTTGTCACCGGTCGGGATGTTCCACATCGCATCGGCGTATTTCTTGCCGTAGTTGCCTACGCGCACGGTGGCACGTGCCTCGGTTTGTGCCTGCGGGCGCCGCGTCACCAGCGAGATCGCGCCGGCAGCGGTGTTGCGGCCGAACAAGGTGCCCTGCGGCCCCTTCAGCACTTCGATACGTTCCACATCGACGAACGGCAGCAGCACGCCGCCGCCACGTCCACCGTAGACACCATCAACGAAGATGCCTACCGCCGGATCGGTGCCGATGCCGAAGTCGTCGGTCTCCACCCCGCGCAACCGGAACGATGGCTGGGTCGGCTGCACCGCGCTGATCACCAGTCCCGGCACCAGCGAGTCGATGTCGCCAAGATTCTCGGCGGCCACGTCGTTGAGCAGGTTCTGATCGACCACCTGCAGTGCGATTGGAACGTCCTGTATTTCCTGCTGCCGGCTCTGCGCGGTGACGGTGATGCGATCAAGCGTGGTGGCAGCATCCTCCGTCGCCGACTGTGCCATTGCCGGGGCAACCGCCCCCACTACCATCAGCCCGGCCATGGCCCGCTGCAATCCGACTACCAGATTCCGTTGCTTCACTCGCATCGCGTTCTCTCCCACGCAGTGAGGTGTATGCCGGCGTCAGACCGCCGGCGGGCCCGTGTTGCCGGGCTGGCCTTCACCAGCCGTGTCGCAGTTTGTTTCCAGTGCGTTGATCCATTCCCGGATCAAGGTCACGCCTTCGCCGTGTACCACCGCCCGCCCGACTTCGGGCATCATCACCGCCGGGTCATCACTGTCCATGCGGTAAGCGATGATCGAGGCATCCGCATCACCCGGCTGGATGTCATAGCGGCGGTTGCCGGTGCCCTTGCCGGCGGCGATCGGCTGCTTGCACATGCCCAGCTTCAGATGGTCCTGGGTCGGTGCGTCCAGCCACAGGCCGGAGGTGATGGCGGGGCCTGTGCGGCTGTGGCAGTGACCGCAGTTCACGTCCAGATAGGCTCGTGCACGCGCATCCAACGGCGCTGCCAGATCAGTGGCGTCAGCCGCGCGTGGCAGCTGCGCCGATGCTGGCAGGTCTTTCAGATAGCCCAGTTTGGCCAGATGCGCGAGTTGGTTGTCGCGACCACTTAGGTAGTCAAAATCGCGATTGAGGTTGCGTGCTTTGGGGCCAATCGGCACCAACTTTCGCGAGCGGTTGTCGGTGATATGGCAGCCACCGCACTGGTTCTGGTCCGGCACCTGATAGGCAAACGCTTCGCGCGAGCCATCAGCGGCGACCAGTTCCAGATCAACACTGGCGCCCGCACGCTGCAAGGTCGCTTCGGTCTGCTGCTGGTTCCACACATAGGGCAGCGCAACCCAGCCTTCCTTGCGGTGGACCAGCAACCGGGTTTCGATCAGGTGAACCTTGGACAGGTCCAGGCTCTCCTCGTGCAATGAAGATTGCGACGGTGGCGTACGTGCCACCGACTTGCCATCGGCTGCACCGGTCGCCGGCAGCGGGTAGTAGAAGGTCTTGCTGAGAATGGTGCCGACCGGGAAGTCGAACGCATGTTCGGGCTGGTAGCCTGCGGCCTGCCCCTTCGGCATCCACACCGTGCGCAGCTTGTGCGCGTAATCGCTGAACAGCGGCGTGTTCAGGTCATACGGCACCACGCCCTCATTGAGCGACAGTTTGCCATCGCGGATGCGCAGCACATGCCACTCATCCAGCGTCGCCGGCTGACCCTGCTCGAAGAAATGCACTGCAGCTGGTTTGCCGCAGGCAACCAGCATCAGCACAGCGCCGACCAACACAATCACCCGCACCATCAGATCGCGCATGCTCAGGCCTCAACCACGCTTCAAGTCGATGGCCGGCAAGCGCGGCAGATCGCACTCGAACGGCTTGGCATCCTTGCTCGGATTCTTGTAACCGCCAGGACCATCGGCATTGACCACACCGCTGATGTTGCGCAGGCAGATCTGCGGACCGACCTTGACCCCGTCCACCATCCGCTCCTTGTTGTAATAGCCATCCCAGAGCACATCGGGGAAGTTGCCGGTCAAACCGTACATCGCAATCTTCAGCGCCTTCAGATCCAGCCCGTCGGGCGAATCACCACCACCGGACAAGGTGTTGTTGTGGATGTAGATGCGCTCCGGGTACGGATCGAAGTTGGGCGAGGCGCTGCTGTCCTTGTAGCCGGTGGAATACACGCTGGAGACGATGATGTTGGTGGTGGCGTTGTCGCGCACCTCGTTGTCGAATACCTCGATGTCATCGTTGGAATTGATGACGATGCCCGAGCCGGCCGGCACGCTGGCCACAGGCGTGCCCTTGGCGCCGAAGTTCTCGTGGTTGTTGGCGATCACCTTGTTGTTGAACACCCGGATATTGCCGCCCTGCTGCGACAGGCCCGGCATGTTGAACACCAGGATGCCGCCGGTGTTGCCGGTGGCGACGTTGTCGTAGACGTCGGCGTTGCGGGTGTTCTCGACCTCGATGCCAGCCACGTTCTGCTCGGCACGGCTGTTGCGCACGATCACCCCATCGGACTGGCCGACGTAGATGCCGGCATCGGAGGCACCGATGGAAATGGTGTTCTCTATCAGCACGTTCTTGGTCAGCACCGGGTAGATGCCATAGGCGCCGTTCTTGGTGCTGGGACCGCCAGTCCATTGGACTTTTACGCCACGGATGGTGATGTTCTCCGACTCGCTGATCTTCAGCCCGTCGCCCTTGGAGTCCTCGATGGTGAGGTTCTCGATAGTGAAGTTGTCGCCATTGACCAGCAGCCCCTCGGCGCCGGCCCTCTGCCCCTTGAAGCTGAGCACAGTCTGGTCCATGCCTGCGCCGCGGATGGTCACCCCGTCGGCACGCAGGCTCAGGCTGCGCTCGAACTGGTGGCGGCCGGCCGGGATATCGATCACATCGCCGGGCTTGGCATCGAGCAGACGTTCCTGCAGCGTGGCCGCGAATGCCCCGTCGGCCGCAGCCACGCTTGGTGCCTGTTCGGCCTGCTTCTGGCAGCCGACGACCATGACGGCCAAGGTGGCGGAAACCGCCCAGGTAATGCTGCGCTGCATGACTCGCTCCCATACGGTGGCAGATGTTGGGCGCAGTCTGGCCTTCAGGCAGTGTTCACGCGAAGGGCAAGAACGGCATACTTGGGGGGGCAAAGCGGACAAGCTGGAGGGGCTTGAATGCATCGCAGGATCGGCGGCGGCGACCGCCTGAGCATCGCCAACGTTCCAACCAACATGCTCTGTGGCCTGTTGCTGCTGGCCGAGCAACGCGGCGTCAGCAGCGACAACTGGTTCAACGGGCTGCAATTGAGCGCCGCGCAGCTCAACGATCCCAGTGCCCGCATTTCCTACCGGCAGGCAATCGAAGTGATACGCCGCGCCCTGCCCACCTTCCCCATCGACGGGGTCGGCCTGGCCATGGGTGGCAACCAGAACGGCGGCAACTTCGGCCTGCTTGGATTGGCGATGAAGACCGCACGCACGTTTGGCGACGCGGTGCGGATCGGGCTGGATTACCAGCGCAATCTCGGCCCGTTGATGAGCCTGGCCCTGGAAGACGCTGGCAGCGACAGCCTGGCCATCGTCGCTAGCGCGCCGGATGAAGCCAATGATCTGCTGCAGTTTCTCTGCGAGGAGATGTTCTCCAGCATCGTGATGCTGGGCCGCGAACTGGCAGGCAATGCGTTCAGCCCGCTGCGGCTGGAGCTGGGCTACCCGGCGCCGGCCTGCATCGACCAGTACCAGGCCTTGTTCCGCTGTGAGCTGCGCTTCAACCAGCCACGTCACGCCCTGCTACTGGAACAGCGCTGGATGCAGCTGCCGTTTGCCAGCTACAACCCAGTGACGTCGCAGCAGGCCTTGTCGATGTGCCACGCGCAACTGGCAACGCTGGCCTCGCGCGGTGAAACCACCGCCGCAGTCGAGCGTCAGCTGCGGCCACGGCTGCGTGACAACCCGCAGATGAGCGAGATCGCGCTGGCCCTGCACCTGAGCGAACGCACCCTGCGCCGGCAATTGGCCGACGAGGAAACCAGCTTCAGCGAGGTCCACGACCGCGTGCGCACCGAGCGCGCACTGGAACTGCTGCAGGACCCGGAACTCGCGGTTGCCGCTATCGGCAACCAACTGGGCTTCAATGATGCGCGCGAGTTCCGCCGCGCCTTCAAACGCTGGACCGGGCAGACCCCGAGCGGAACCCGCTTGCCGCCAAACTAAAACGCAGATGCCCGGTTTCCCGGGCATCTGCTTCACCGGCGAATCCGCGTGACGGATCAGTCGATGATCATGATCGCGTCGACTTCGAACGCTGCGCCCTTCGGCAGGCCCGACACTTCGATGGTCGAACGGGCCGGGAACGGGGCCTGGAAATATTCCTGCATCACTGCATTGACCTTGGCGAACTCGCCCAGATCGGTCAGGTACAGGCCAAGACGCACCATCTTGTCCAGCGAGCCACCGGCTTCCTCGGCCACGGCCTTGAGGTTGTCGAAGGCACGACGGGCCTGCGCGGTGACGTCGCCAGCGACGATCTCGCCGGTCGCCGGGTCCAGCGGAATCTGGCCGGAGAAGTACACGGTGTTGCCGGCGCGCACGGCCTGCGAGTACGGGCCGATCGCAGCCGGGGCATTGGCGGTGTTGATGATCTGGCGGGACATGGACAACTCCAGTCTGGAAAAAGGTGGGCCATTGTAACGTCGCCACCTTGGCGGCTGCCTGACCGGGCTGGGCGGGCGTTGATCAAAATTTCACCAGAACCCCAAACGCCATGCAGCACAAGGCCTGCAAGGGCTTATCCACAGCTTGTCGGCATCACAGGGCACAGCCTGTGTGGATAGCCGGATGCAGGTAGAGCCGAGCCATGCTCGGCTGGGGCTTTCCAGGCAAAACTCAAAAAGAATTTGTGGGAGCGGCGTCAGCCGCGAAGCCACTGAGCCATCCGACTGGTAGACATGACGACTGATTCAATGCAGCCAGCTTCGGGGCTGAGGCCGCTCCCACAAGTGCCCCCGCTGTATCGGTGGAGCCCCTGCCGAGCATGGCTCGGCACTACAGTTGAGTCATCCACAGGTCGTGGACAAAATATCACCATGTTTTGCAGAGGCTTGCAGCGCAAGGGCTGCAGAGCTTTATCCACAGCTTGTCTATGCAGCAGGACACAGTCTGTGTGGATAGCAGAATACAGGTAGAGCCGTGCCATGCGCGGCCGGGGCTCTACCGAAGAACCAGCGGTTGGGTTTTGGGGGCGCGGCGGCAGCCGCGAAGCAGATGATCCATCCAGTTGGCCTGCATGCCTGCTCGATTCATTGGCACCAGCTTCGCGGCTGACGCCGCTCCCACAAGTGGCCGGCATTGCCGGTGGAGCCCCTGCCGAGCATGGCTCGGCACTACGCGGTTGCTTCGGCCTGCGCGGTTGGGTTGGGTGTTGGCTCGCCGATCCGGCGCAGGGTATTGCGGTCGGTATGCGCGAAGGGTTCGCTGCGGTCCGGAATGACCAGCATCGTTTCCTGCTCGTACGACCACGTGCCGTCGTCATTGATGGTGACTTCGATCTCGTAGCTTTCGGTACGGAACGCATGTTCGAGAAACGGGTTCGAGCTGATGCCATTGGTCATCGAGCCACGCTCGGCGCGCAGGCGGAAGCGCTTCGCATCGGGCGCCGCCTTGCCAACCGCCATCGCGGTCTGCCCGCGCGGAATGGTCAGCGTCTGGATCACCGTGCCGGTCGCCGGTTCCCACAGCCAGTAGCCGACCTGATCGTGGAAAGTCTCCACTTCACCGGGCTTGTGGATGCGCGTGTGGTAACGCAGCCCGTAGAACAACTGCGGGCCGTTGGGCTGCGCATCGATCGGCTGCAGTTCAACGTGTTCGATAAAGGCCTGCCGCTCGGGGCCATCGGCCTTGGGATTGACGTCCATGCCGCGCTCGCCGATCCAGATGCCGGCCATCGGCGCCAGTGGCCCGAGGTTGGCCAGCGTATTGGTATCGGCGGTGGGTTCGGTATAGATGTCTTCCGGGAACGTCGTCATGGGGTACAGCCTTGTTGAGATCCCGGCCATGGTACGCAGAACACGCTACAGGCTCACCTCCACCTGTCCACAAGTGATGGACAAAATATCACCATGTTTTGCAGAGAACCGCAGCACAAGGGCTGCGCGCTGTTATCCACAACTTGTGTAGGTAGCAGGACACAGTCTGTGTGGATAGCGGAACACAGGTAGCGCCGAGCCATGCTCGGCTGGGGCTCTATCGAAAAGCCAGCTGTGGGGTTTTTGTAGGAGCGGCGTCAGCCGCGAAGCTGATGGTTCAACAGATTGCAGGCAGCCCGGCGATTTCTGCTGCGATGGCTTCGCCGCTGACGCCGCTCCCGCAGTGCCAAGGCTGTATCGGTAAAGCCCTTGCCGAGCATGGCTCGGCACTACATCGGCTTGCCCACAGCTCGTGGACAAAATATCACCATGTTTTGTAGAGCGCCGTGGCACAAGGGCTGCGAGGCCTTATCCACAGCTTGTGTATGCAGCAGGACACAGTCTGTGTGGATAGAGGAATGCAGGTAGAGCCGAGCCATGCTCGGCTGGGGCTCTATCGAAAAACCAGCGGTGGGTTTTGTGGGAGCGGCGTCAGCCGCGAAGCTGATGGTTCAACAGATTGCAGGCGGTCCCGCGATTTCTGCTGCGACGGCTTCGCGGCTGACGCCGCGCCTACAGTGGCCTGGTTGGTTCGGTAAGGCCCCGGCCGGGCATGGCTCGGGAAGCCCTTATTGGGGGCGGGCCGCCTGCCCTACCTGCCGGCGGCGCAGGCGACGCATTACTTCAGCCAGATGGTTGCGATCACGGACCTGGATGTTGAAGCACAGCACCGCTGCGTTGAAATCGCGGTCCAGGTAATCCACACGCTCGATGTTGGAATGACTATGGGCAATCGCGGCGGCCAGCTGCGCGAGCACGCCAGTGCCATTTTCAACCTCGACTACCAGCGCGGTGTCGTAGTCGCCAACCACGCTGGTATCCCAGCCAATTGGCACCCAGCGATCCGGCGTCTTGCGCAGCTCGGCCAGGTTCGGGCAATCCAGTCGATGCACGACGATGCCCTTGCCGGCAGTGTGGTAACCCATGATGTCGTCGCCCGGAATCGGCTGACAACAATTGGCAAAGCTGACCACGCCGCGTTCAGTACCGTTGATCAGGATCTTCTCCTGTGCACGGTGGCTGACGCCGCTGGCACGCAACTCGGCGTACGACATCAGCGCCTGCGCGGCCTGGGTAGGCATCCAGTTGCCCAGCGCCACATCGGCCAGGAAGGCCTCCAGGCGCGGGTAACGGTGTTCGTTGAGGAAGGCATCCAGCCGCCCCTTCGGCAGCCGCTCGATCGAGCTGTCCATCGCTTCCAGCGCGCGATCGAGCATGCTGTGGCCGAGCTGCACCGCGTCCTCGTGCTCCAGCTGCTTGAGCTGGTGACGGATCGCGGTACGCGCCTTGCTGCTGACCACGAATTCCAGCCACTGCGGCTTGGGCGAGGCCGAGCGCGCGGTGATGATCTCCACCGTCTGCCCACTGACCAGACGCGTGCGCAGCGGCACCAGCTTCTTGTCCACGCGCGAGGCGACCGCGCGGTTGCCCACGTCGGTGTGCACGGCATAAGCGAAATCCAGCGCGGTCGAGTTGCGCGGCAGCGCCAAAATCTTGCCCTTGGGCGTGAACAGGTAGACCTCGTCCGGGAACAGGTCGACCTTGACGTTGTCGAGGAATTCCAGCGACGAACCGGCAGTGCGCTGCGAATCGATCAGTTCCACGATCCAGGCATGCGCCCTGCTCTGCGCGCTGTTGGGGCCATCGCCACCGAACTTGTAGGTCCAGTGCGCGGCCACACCGCGCTCGGCGATCAGGTCCATTTCCTCGGTGCGGATTTGTACCTCGATCGGCGAGCCGTACGGCCCGAACAGCACCGTGTGCAGCGACTGGTAACCGTTGGCCTTGGGAATGGCGATGAAATCGCGGAAGCGCCCGTCCAGCGGTTTGAACGCGGCATGCACGCCGCCCAGTGCGTGGTAGCAGTTGGGTACGTTGCGCATCACCAGGCGGAAGCCGAAGACATCCATGACCTGGTCGAAGCTTTTGTTCTCCTCGCGCATCTTGGTGTAGATGCTCCAGGGCGTTTTGATGCGGCTGATCAGGCGATGCTCCAGCCCTTCACGCGCCAGGCGCTGCGACAGCTGTACTTCCACCTGTGCCATCGACTCGCGGCGCACCACCGGCTGGCTGCGGATGTGTTTCTCGATGATGGCGTGACGCCACGGATACAGCGCGCGGAAGCCGAGGTTCTGCAGCTCGGACTTGATCAGGTTCATGCCCAGGCGCTGGGCGATGGGCGCGTAGATATCCAGCGTTTCGGTGGCAATGCGGCGCCGCGCTTCGGCACTCTGCGCGCCGAGGGTGCGCATGTTGTGCAGGCGGTCGGCCAGCTTGATCATGATCACGCGCAGGTCGCGCGACATCGCCAGCAGCATCTTGCGGAAGCTCTCCGCCGCCGCTTCCTGGCGGTCGCGGAACTTCAGCTTGTCCAGCTTGGTGACGCCCTCGACCAGGTCGGCCACGGCCTGGCCGAACTCGCCGGCCAGCTCCTCGCCGGTGAGCGGGGTGTCTTCGATGGTGTCGTGCAGGATCGCCGCGATCAGGGTTTCAACATCCAGGCCGAGCTCGGCCAGGATGCGCGCCACCGCCACCGGATGGGTGATATAGGGCTCGCCGGATTTGCGGGTCTGGCCGGCGTGCGCGGCCGCCCCGACTTCCCAGGCACGACGCAGCAGCGGCAGCTGCTCGGTGGGGAGATAGCTGGCTGCGCGTTCGAGTTGCAGTACGTAATCAGGTACCACCCCGCCCGCGGGCGTGGCTACCTGGGCGGAAGGGCCTGGGTTCATGTCAGAAGACTATGCCAGCGGACGTTCCACGGCAATTCCTACAACGCAAACAGCCCGCTTTTGGCGGGCTGTTTGCAGACAACATCAATCGATGCCAGAGAGGCGATCAATCGTCGTTCTTGGACATGTCTTCGTCGGCGACCACTTCAGCGGCGGCCCACTCCAGTGCTTCACGCTCGATACGCTCGCGCTCGGACTTCTCGACTTCCTCGATCAGCTCGTTGTCGATGCGACGGGCAGCGATTTCGCGCAGCGCCAACACGGTCGGCTTGTCCTCGCTCTCGCTGTTGTCGATCGTCGCCTGGACACCATTGGCCAGCTGACGAGCGCGCTTGGACGCCATCATGACCAGCTCAAAACGGTTGTTAACGACTTCCAGGCAATCTTCTACGGTAATGCGGGCCATGCGGGCTCCCGGCGACCTGCAACGGCCGCTCGATCGAATGAGGGAAAGGGGACGGATTGTAGGGGCAGACCGGTCCTGGAATCAAGTCAAGGCCTGAACAGCCCCTTGCGGATCAACCACTTGCTCAGTTTTCTGGGGCCAGCAGCGAGGCGATCAGCTCACCGTGGCGTCGCTGCTGGGGTTCGCAGCGCAGCCGGCTGGCGGCGAAGATCGAGCACATTTCGCCAACGGCGGTGTCGAAATCCTCGTTGATGATGACGTAGTCGAACTCGTCGTAATGCAGCATTTCCTCACGCGCGGCGGCCAGGCGCTGGGCCATGACCGCCTCGCTGTCCTGGCCACGCTTGCGCATGCGCTCGTCCAGCGCCTGCCGCGACGGCGGCAGGATGAAGACGCTGACCGCGCCCGGCACCTTCTCACGTACCTGTCGCGCGCCCTGCCAGTCGATCTCCAGCAGCACGTCCTTGCCGGCCGCCAGCTGCGGCTCCACCGACTGCCGGGCTGTGCCCTTCCAGTCACCATGCACCAGCGCATGCTCGAAGAAATCACCGGCGGCGATCATCTGCTCGAACTCGGCGGCGGGGACGAAGTGGTAGTGCTTGCCGTTCACTTCGCCCGGGCGCATGGCCCGCGAGGTGAAGGAGATCGACAGCGAAATGTGCGGGTCACGCGCCAAAGTGGCGTTGACGATGCTGCTTTTGCCGGCCCCGGACGGGGCAGCGACGATATAGAGGGTGCCACGCATGCGGTGGGCCAACGTCGGAATGGCCCGGCATTGTACCGGCGTGGGCCGGTCTGTGCAGGATCGAGGGTGAAGGCCGTCAAGAGTCCTGTGGGAGCAGCGTCACCTGTAGTGGGGGGGGGGGGGGGGGGGGGGGGGGGGGGGGGGGGGGGGGGCGGGGGGGGGGCGCGGGCGGCGGCGGGGGGCCACCCGCCCCCGCCGGGGGGCGGGGGGGGGGGGGGGGGGGGGGGG